>JBDHHA010000002.1:0-111899 GCA_039589615.1 Gemmatimonadota bacterium | reverse complement strand
TGTAGCCCCAAGCCCCATCTGTCCAAGCGCCTGCCGCCGATTCCAAATGGCGGCAGGCGCATTATTTTTCGTGCTCATAGAAACCACCAACACCTAGCATTGATCCGTAGCCCGATGGCCAACGTCACACTCGCCTGCCAATTCTGCCAAACCCTCAACAAGATCGACCCCGCCCGCCACGCCGACAGGCCAAAGTGCGCCCAGTGCGGCCGGCCCTTCCTCCTGGACCGCCCAGTGAAGGTCCTCGAGGAACACTTCGACAGTACGGTGCTCAAGTCCGAGATACCGGTCCTGGTGGACTTCTACGCGGACTGGTGCGGGCCCTGCAAGATGATGGCGCCGCTGCTCGACGAGATCGCCGCCGACCGGGCGGGCAAGGCCCTCGTGGCCAAGGTGAACACCGACGCCTCCCCCAAGGTGAGCCAGCGTTACAACATCAAGTCGATTCCGTTCTTTGCACGATTCGAGGGCGGTGAGCTGGTGAAGCAGGCGGTGGGAGCAGTGAGTCGAGAGGCACTACAGGAGCTGGCCGCCGAAGCGGCAACCGATTGACAGGGGAGAGGGCGGGCGCCCTCTCCCCTTCCCCCTTACGACGGCAACCCGTTCCTCACAACGTCTTCCAGAGCTTCGATGAACGTGTCGACCTCCTCCAGCGTCGTGTACACGTTCGGGGTGACGCGCAGTCCCGTACAATCCGGGTGGCCGATCGCCACCACGATGATGCGTTTCGTGTTCCAGAGGTGGTTCATGACGGCCCCCTGATCCATGCCGTCCACCCCGATGTTCGCTATGCCGCACGACATGGCCGGATCGAAGCTGGTGTTGATGGTCACGCCGGGCATGCCCTCGAAGTGGCGCATGAAGCGATCCCGCAAATAGCGCAGCCGCGCCGCCTTCCGCTCGATGCCGATCCCCAGATGGAACGTCAAGGCTTCGGCGATGGCGTTGTGGTTGGCCGCCGGGTGCGTGCCGATCTCCTCGAACTTTCGGATGTTGTCGTTCTGGGACTCCGCCGCGGCCATCAAGGGCCACGTCTCGGCGATCTTGTCGCGTCGGACGAACAGGAAGCCTGTGCCGTGGGGCGCCAGCAGCCATTTGTGGAGCGACGTGCCGTACCGCTCGCAGTCCAGGTCCTCGAGCTTGAACGGGAAATGGGCGTAGGCGTGGGCTCCGTCCACGATCGTGTGGATGCCCCGGGACCGCGCCAGCTGGCAGATCTCCTTCACGGGGAAGATCTGTCCCGTGAGGTTCGTCATGTGGCAGAAGTGGATGATGCGGGTGCGGGGCGTGATCGCCTCCTCGAAGATGTCCACCAGGTGCTGCATGGTGGGGGGCGGCGTGATGAACGGCACTTTCGTGAGCACGATGCCGTCACGCCGCACACGCTGATCCCACGTCGTGAGCATGCGGCCGTAGTCCTGCACCGTCGTGAGCACCTCGTCGCCTGGCTGCATATCGATCCCGAACTGGCAGTTCTCCAGGGCCTCGCTGGCGTTTCGGGTGATGGCCATTTCCTCTGTGTCGCACCCGAAGTCGTGTGCCAAGCGCCGTCGCACGCCTTCGATCTGCGGCTCGAGAATCCGCCACATGGTGTAGACCGGCGCCTGATTCGAGAATTCCACGTAACGGCGTAACGCATCCTGCACGATCTTCGGGGCGGGGCTCACACCACCGTTGTTGAGGTTGATCAGACTCCGATCCACCGTGAATGCCTGCTGGATCTGGAACCAGTAGTCTTCATCTTGCGCGACTTCTTGCGGCGTGCGATTCGCCACGGCGGCAGTCGCCGAGAAGATTCTGTCTGCAGCGTCGTTGCGGAATGTGGGAAGCGTGACGGCAGCGGCGCCGGCCATCGAATGAAAGAATTCTCGTCGAGTGACCATGCTGTACTCCGGAGAGATCGTCAAATGGGGAGGTGCAATACGTGAGATTCGCGTTCGGGGTTTGTCGTGTCAATAGTGCTCGGGCCGCTGAACCGCCGCCCGTTGCTTTCGTGAAAACGCCCCTGAGGCCACCAGGGGACCCACCAAGGCAATCGTCGCAAAGAGGAACCACTGCACGGCATAGGACAGGTGTGACCCGCGCGTGAGCCGGGGCAGTGGAGCCGCCCGCAGCCCTGTCGGCGTGCTGGGCGGCATTACAGTACGGCGCACCACCAGGGCCTCCAGCACTTCAGGAAAAAGCGGCTGGAGCGCGACGGGATCGGCCCGGCGCATGAAGAGCGGCCACGTGCGGTCGGCGGGGAGCACGCCACCGTCCAGACGCATGAAGACCCCTTCAACAAGGGCCGAGTCCGGTTCCCGGAGAGCGTGGACGTCCACCCCTCGGGCGTCCGGGGAGATGGCGTAGCCTCGTTCCACGAGGATCACCCGACCGCTCTCGGTCAGCAGGGGAGTCACCACATAGACAGAGGGAATACCGTTGACCACCCGTCCCTGCTCGACCACCTGTCGCGAGAAATCAAACACGCCGCTGATGCGCACCCGGCGGTACTCGTCTCGATCTGGGTCGACTCCGGCGGTGGCATCCGCGGCCACGTCGCCCATCCGGGCCTCGATGACCGCGTTCCGGGACACGCGCTGGCGGTGTCGATCCAGTTGCCAGAACCCCAGCCGCACACACACCACCGCCACCGTCACGGCGAGGATTCCCACGAGTATCCGGTTCAACACGGGCGATGCCTTCCGGCGACGGGACCAATGAGGGGTGACGTCATTGCTGAAGTTTCTCGCTCCGCCAGCCCCACATATAGAAGGAATAGAGTGAATCTAATCGTCAATCCATCTTGACAGGGTCCGCCGGGTAGGTCACCGTTAACGATTGCGTCTACCAGAGGCCTCATGAAGAAACTCAAGATCGCCGTCATCGACCTCGTCACGAAGGGGCCCACCAAGGCGCTGTACGCCCGGGTCATGAACCCCAATCTCGCAAGCATCATGCCGCAGATCGTGTCGGTGTGGTGCGAGGAGGCCGGGCACGACGTCAAGTTCATTTGCTACACCGGATTCGAGAATCTCCTCGAAGAGATTCCCGAAGAGACGGACATCGTTTTCATCACGTCGTTCACCCAGGCAGCACAACTCGCCTACTCCATCAGCAACATGTGCCGCCAGCGGGGCGCCGTCACCGTGTTGGGCGGGCCGCACGCGCGGTGCTATCCGGACGACGCCGTCAAGTATTTCGACTACGTCACCGGATATACCGACCGGGAGATCATCAGCGACATTCTGGCGGACGGCGAGCCCCATCGACCGTTGGGGGTTCACCTGGCCGCCGACGACCAGCCGACAGAACTCCCCTCCGTCGCAGAACGGTGGAAGTTCATCGAGCCCACCCTCGCCAAGGCCCCGACCATCAAAATGGTCCCCCTGATCGGCAGCCTCGGGTGTCCCTACACGTGCAGCTTCTGCATCGACTCCGTGGTGGACTACAAGCCGTTGAGCTTCGACCAGCTGCGCGACGATTTGCGGTTCCTGCTCGGCAAGATGAAGCGCCCGCGAATTGGGTGGCACGATCCCAACTTCGGCATTCGCTTCAACGACTACATGGATGCCCTGGAGGATGCGGTTCCCCCCAACAGCATGGACCACGTTGCCGAGAGCAGCCTGTCGTTGCTCTCCGAATCACACCTCCAGAGACTCCAGCGGAACGGCTTCAAGGCGATCCTCCCCGGCGTCGAGTCGTGGTACGACTGCGGCAACAAATCCAAGTCGGGTGCGCGCATGGGTGAGGAGAAAGTCCAGCAGGTCTCGGATCACATCAACCTGATCTTCAAGTACATCCCGTACGTCCAGGCCAACTTCGTGCTCGGATTGGATTGTGACGCGGGCGCGGAGCCGTTCAACCTCACCAAGGAATTCATCGACAGGTCACCGGCCACATTCCCGGGATATTCGCTCCTCTCGGCGTTCGGCCAGGCGGCGCCGTTGAACCTGGAATTCCAGGAAGCGGGACGAGTGCTCCCCTTCCCCTTCCACTTCCTGAACAACCATCACGCGATGAACGTGCGTCCCGCGAACTACCAGTGGACGGAGTTCTACGACAACGTCATCAGCCTGACAGAGCACACGTTCTCGTGGAAGAACATCGCCCGCCGGTTGCGTTCCCAGGGCTCCACGATCCCCGGGTGGATGAACGTCCTCCGTGCGGTGTCGTCGGAAGGCTTTGGCCGGATGAAGTACTACCGGGGGATACGCGAGCTATTGGATTCCGACCTCACGGTGCGGCGGTTCTTCGAGGGAGAGACCACGGAGATTCCCCAGTTCTTCGTGAACCGGGTCAAGCACGACCTGGGCGACTTCTGGAACTACCTCCCCGAGGGCGCCCTCGAGCACGACCCCAACGCGTATTTGAAGCGGCACGCGCAAACGGAGCAGTTGGTCCAACTCGGGCAGGCGTAGGTCCGGACCTCGCCTTGGGTGTCGGACCCCGTCCGACACCCAGGGTACTTCAGCTTCCCCCAACCAGCACGGACAGAGCTTCCACGGTGGGCACCCGGAGCAGCGGCCGTTCGCGCCCCTGCAACGCCCGGGCGTCGCCTTCGGCCTGGGCCCGTGCCAACCGGCCGAATCCGAATCCGGCCCCGGGAACCGGGACCTCCTCCTTGCAGGGTTCCACGATCTGGATGAAGTGCCCCCGGCTGGGGCCACCCTTGTGCAGCTGTCCGGTGGAGTGGAGGTAGCGCGGTCCGTATCCCGTGGTCACCGCGACCTCGAGCCTTTCCTGCAGGCACAGGGCAAGGGCTTCCAGCCGACGGTCCGTGTGTTCCGTGGGAGGCGCGTAGGCGAGAATCGCCACGTAGTCCCCGGGTCGCACGCCCCCCAGGAAGCGCTCGTAATCCGTGGGGTCGGGCACCTCCACCTCGGGCAACCCCGCCCCGGCATCTAGTACCTCCTGGGTATTGGCCTTGCTCTCAGCCACGTTCGGCTGGTCGAAGGCGTTCACCCCGAGCACCGCGGCGGCCACCGCCGTGGCGAATTCCCACCGAAAGAACTCCCCGCCCAGGTGGTCCCTCCCGGGGATCGAGAGACGCACCACCGGGTGGCCTCCCGCCGCGTGGCGCTCCAGGTGCTCCGTCACCGTATCCTCGTCTCCCTCCACCTCGAGGGACACGAACACCCGGTCGTCTCCGTACGACGCCTCGGAGGCGAGCCCGGAATCCATCACCGGGAGGATCCCCACACCCCTCTTCCCGGTGCTCTCGGCGATGAGCTGCTCCACCCACAGACCGAAGCCACCCAGCGAGGCCGACACCGTCAGGGTGAGTTTGTCTCGGCCTGCGAGGGCCGCCTCACCGAGTACCGCTCCCAGCCAGGCGCCCGGGTTGTCCGACCCCGGCGTCCGGCACTGATCCATCGCTTGCCGGGCGTGCTCCAGGATCGTGTCCACATCCACCCCCATGAGCGCCGCCGGCACCAGCCCGAAGGGCGAGAGGGCCGAGAACCGCCCCCCGATGTCCGGGTCCCCTTCGAAGACCCTGCGGAAGCCCCTGTCCGACGCCAGGCGGAACAGGGACGACCCCGGATCGGTGATGGCGACGAACCGGGGGGCATTGGCTCCCGCCTCCTGCCAGAAGTAGGAGAGGAAACTGGTGGTCTCGAGGGTCGAGCCCGATTTGCTCGAGATGACGAAGAGGGCCTCCTCGGCGCCCGCCGTGGCGCGTCGCACCGCGTCGGGAGCGGTGCTGTCGAGGACGATCAACCTGGGATACCCCAAGCCGGATCCGAACACGCGACCGAAGACGTCCGGCGCCAGGCTCGATCCACCCATCCCGCAGAGCACGACGGCGTCACACTCCTCGCGGACACGGTCGGCCAAGGTGCGAAGATCCGAGGAGAGGGCGAACCGCTCGGCGATGTCGAGCCACCCCAGGCGATTGGCCAATTCGGGGGTGGAGGTCGTGCCGCCCCACACGGTGGGGTCCTTCTGCCAAATCCGCTCCACGACGGACCCGGCAGCCATGGCGGCGAGGCGCCGCTCGACTGCCGACTGGAGTGCTCCCAGCGAGGCCGAACGCACGTATGGGCTGATTGTTACCCTCCGAGAAGCGCTTGTGCCCGCTCCACCACGCGTTCAGGGGTGAGCCCGAAGTGGGGGAAGAGGTCCTTGGCCGGCGCCGACGTCCCAAACCCCTCGATGCCCATCACCACTCCCCGGTCCCCCACCCAGCGGTACCAAGACATGGGGTGTCCCGCCTCGACCGCCACCCTGGGGACGCCCGGTGGCAACACCTGGGCGCGGTACTCGTCCGACTGCTCGGCGAAGGTCTCGAGACACGGCAGGTTCACCACGCGGGTCTTCCGGCCCGCCTGTTCCAGGGTGTCCCGGGCCGCCAACACGACGCTCACCTCCGAGCCGCTGGCCATCAGGACGATATCCGGCGAGCCCCCCGTGGCCTCGGCCAGGACGTACCCGCCCCGGGCCAGGCCGGAGGCCGCCCCGAGCCGGGACCGGTCCAATACCGGGACCCCCTGCCGGGTCAACACGATGGCCGTGGGGCCGTCCTGGCGCTTGATGGCCTCGCGCCACGCCTCCACCACGTCGTTGGCGTCCGCCGGACGGATCACCCGCAGGTTGGGAATGGACCGTAGCGCCGTCAGGGTCTCGACGGGCTGGTGCGTGGGTCCGTCCTCCCCTAGGCCGATGGAATCGTGGCTGAACAGATAGATAGGACACTGGCCCATCATGGCGGCCAAACGGATCGCCGGCTTCATGTAGTCCGCAAAAATGAGGAAGGTGCCCCCGTAGGGCCGCACGCCCCCATGGAGCGCCATGCCGTTCATCACGGCCCCCATGGCGTGCTCCCGGACCCCGAAGTAGAGGTTGCGGCCGGTGAAATCCCGAGCCCCGAAGTCGGCGGCCTTCTCGAGTTTCGTCATGACGGACCCGGAGAGGTCCGCCGACCCACCCATCAGCTCCGGCAGCACCCCACCAAGGGCGTTCAGCACCACCCCAGACGCCTTTCGCGTTGCCATGCCGCCCCCGGCCTCAAAAGTGGGCAGGACGTCTTCCCAGCCCTCCGGGAGGCCTCCAGCCACCCGCCGCCCGAGCTCCGCCGCGTCGTCGGGGAACGACTCGGCATAGGCCGCAAAGCCCGCGTCCCACGCGGCCTGCAGTTCGGCCCCTCGCTCGAGGCACTTCCGCCACTCGGCCAGCGCCTCGTCCGGTATGGCGAAGGGCTCGGCTTCGGGCCATCCCAGGTTCTCCTTGGTGAGGGCGACCTCCTCCTCGCCAAGGGCCGCCCCGTGGGAGGCGGCCGTGTCCTGCTTGTTGGGGCTCCCGAAGGCGATGTGGGTCCGTACGACGATCAGCGACGGCCGGGGATCCTCCTTGGCGACGCCGACGGCCCGATCGATGGCCTCCAGGTCGTTGCCGTCATCCACGCTAGTCACGTGCCAGCCGTAGGCCTCGAACCGCCCCACCGGATCGTCGCTCAGCGTCAGGTCCGTGTCCCCATCGATGGTGATGCGGTTGTCGTCGTAGAAGCCGATGAGGTGCCTCAGCTTCAGGTGCCCGGCCAGGGACGCCGCCTCGTGCGAGATCCCTTCCATCAGGTCGCCGTCGCTGGCCAGGAAGTAGATCCGCTGGCCCACCACGTCGTGGCCCGGGCGATCGAACAGGGCCCGCAGATGGGTGGCGGCCAGCGCCATCCCCACCGCGTTGCCGACGCCTTGCCCCAAGGGTCCGGTCGTCGTCTCCACGCCAGGTGTGATCCCGTACTCCGGGTGCCCCGGCGTCTTGCTCCCCAGCTTCCGGAACTGCTTGATGTCGTCGAGCGAGAGGTCGTACCCCGTCAGATGGAGCAGGCTGTACATGAGCATGGAGGCGTGGCCGCAGGAGAGCACGAACCGGTCGCGTCCCATCCAATCCGGATCCGCCGGGTTGTGGCGCAGATGCCTGGTCCACAGCACGTAGCACAGCGGCGCCAGCGCCATGGGCGCACCAGGATGCCCCGAGTTCGCCGCCTGGACGGCATCCATGGTGAGGGTTCGAATTGTGTTAACGCAAAGATGGTCATGGTGATAGGCTCTGCCACCTACCTGTTCCTCGCGGAGGGGCCGGCGCGGGGGCACCGGCGCTGGTTTAGGGCCGCAGAAACATAGCACTTCCTGCTGTGCAGTGAAGGCGTCCGAGAGCGGCCCGATGCCCCCTTGAGTATTTTCCGACAGTCGCACACCGATCCGCTCCCATCACACAACGATTCACGCACATGACCAATCCATTCGATTCCCGCGACACGCTCGACCTCCACGAAGGGCAAGCGACCATCTACCGGCTGGATGCCCTCGCCAAGGCGGGCATCGCCAACCTCGACACCCTGCCCTTCTCGATCCGCGTCCTGTTGGAAAACGTGCTGCGCCATCACGGCAACGGCGTCGTGACGGACGACGAGGTTGCCCTTGTCGGCGGGTGGCAACCACAGCCCGACCTGAGCCGGGAAGTCCCCTATATGCCCGGACGGGTTGTGCTCCAAGACTTCACCGGCGTGCCCGCCGTGGTGGACCTCGCAGCCATGCGGGACGCCATGGTCCGCATGGGCGGCGACCCCAACCGAATCAACCCCCTGGTGCGCACCGACTTGATCATCGACCACTCCGTGCAGGTGGACTTTTTCGGGACGACGACGGCCTTCGAGCTCAATGTCGAGCGGGAGATGGAACGCAACGGTGAGCGGTACGCCCTGCTGCGGTGGGCGCAGCAGGCCTTCGACAACTTCACGGTGGTGCCCCCGGGCACCGGCATCATCCATCAGGTCAACCTCGAATACCTCGCCAGTGTGGTCAGAATGGAAAGCCACGACGGCGCCGCGGTGGCCTACCCGGATACGCTGGTCGGCACGGACTCCCACACCACCATGATCAACGGCATCGGCGTCATGGGTTGGGGCGTGGGGGGCATCGAGGCAGAAGCGGTGATGCTGGGGCAACCCTACTTCATGCAACTCCCCGAGGTGGTGGGCATGAAGCTCACCGGAAGCCTGCCCCGGGGCGCGACGGCCACCGACCTGGTCCTCGTGGTGACACAGATGTTGCGCGAGCACGGCGTGGTGGGGCGGTTCGTGGAATTCTTCGGGAACGGACTGCAGAGCCTGGGACTCGCGGATCGGGCAACGATCGCCAACATGGCCCCCGAGTACGGCGCGACCATGGGGTTCTTTCCCGTGGACGACGAGACGCTCCAGTACCTGACGCGCACCGCGCGACTGCCTGTGGTCGAGCGGGTGGAGCGGTACTGCAAGGAACAGCAGCTGTTCCACACGGCGGAATCGCCGGATCCCAGCTTCACCAGCATCGTCGAGCTGGACCTGAGCACGGTGGTGCCCTCCGTGGCCGGCCCCCGGCGCCCCCAGGACCGGGTTCCCCTCAACGAGGTGCAGAGCTCCTTCCGCACCGTGTTGCCGAACCTCGTTCCCGCCGGCGCCAAGCGCGAAGTGTCCGAGGTGGAGGTGGAGCACGACAGCAGCCGGTTCACGATTCGCGACGGGTCGGTGGTGATCGCGGCGATCACGAGCTGCACCAACACGTCCAACCCGTCGGTCATGGTGGGAGCGGGCCTCGTGGCCCGGAAGGCGGTCGAGCGAGGACTCTCCCGAAAGCCGTGGGTCAAAACGAGCCTCGCACCGGGTTCGACGGTCGTGACCCGGTACCTCGGGCAGGCCGGCGTCATCCCCGATCTCGAGCAGCTCGGCTTCCACGTGGTGGGCTATGGCTGCACCACCTGTATCGGCAACAGCGGCCCCCTGGCCGAACCCATCAACAGAGCCATCACCGAGCGTGGGCTGGTGGTGGCGGGGGTCCTCTCGGGGAACCGGAACTTCGAGGCCAGAATCCATCCGCTGGTCCGGGCCAACTACCTGGCGTCGCCGATGCTCGTGGTGGCCTATGCCATCGCCGGCCGGATCGACATCGACTTCGAGCGGGAGCCCCTCGGCGTGGCAGAGGACGGCACCGAGGTGTTCTTGAAGGACGTGTGGCCGAGCCAGGAAGAGATCGCCGATGCCGTGGCTGCATCCCTCGAGCCCGCGATGTTCGAAGAGCAGTACGCCACCGTGTTCGAGGGCACCGGCGCATGGAAGGCCCTGCCGATCCCTGGCGCCGAAGGCGGGCGCTACGGTTGGGATGGGGCGTCCACCTATGTGGCGGAGCCTCCGTTCTTCACAGACCTGGGTGCCGAGCCCGGGCCGTTGCGGGACATCGAGGGGGCCCACGCACTGGCGCTCCTCGGCGATACGGTGACCACCGACCACATCTCCCCCGCCGGCGCCATCCCCAAGGACGGACCAGCCGGACGGTGGCTGATCGACCGGGGGGTGCAGCCCGTGGATTTCAACACGTTCGGCTCCAGGCGGGGACATCACGACGTGATGATGCGGGGGACGTTCGGCAACATCCGCATCAAGAACCTCCTCGCCGACGGGCGGGAGGGCAATTGGACCAAGCACTTCCCCACCGGCGAGATCACGAGTATCTACGATGCCGCGATGCGCTACGCTGCCGAGGGCACTCCTCTCATCGTGCTGGCCGGCACCGAGTACGGGACGGGAAGCTCACGGGACTGGGCGGCAAAGGGGACCTCGTTGCAGGGAGTCCGGGCCGTGATTGCCCGAAGCTACGAGCGAATCCACCGAAGCAATCTCATCGGGATGGGCGTGCTGCCGCTGCAGTTTGCGGACGGTGTCAGCGCCGACACATTGGGCTTGCAGGGCGACGAGCATTTCACCATCACGGGGATCGCCGAAGGGTTAGCGCCCGGCGGCACCGTGCGCGTGCGGGCCGGAGGCATCGAGTTCGATGCCGTCGTCCGACTGGACACCGACGTGGAGCTGGAATACTACCGCCACGGCGGGATTCTCTCGTACGTGTTGCGGAAGCTCATTGGGGAGCAGTGAGGAATTCCTCGATCCTCTCCCACTGGTCGTTCGCGTCGTCGTATCCCAGCTCCATTAGCGGAACCGTGTAGGCCGGATCGAACAGCAGATAGCTGATGAAGTCCGACGCGCCTTCACGCTGCCCGCCGATGGACTCCACGAGGGAACGAATCACCGGAGGAAGTCGCCGCACGTGCGGTCGGGCCAGCGCGCCGAGATCGAGACTGGGACGGAGCACGAGCAGCTTGATGGGCCGCAACGGCTCGAGCAGCTTCGTTCCGGGGGGGACGGCCTCGAGAATCGTGTTGATCCGCTCCAAGCGCTCGGCGTCGGCGTCCAGGGAGTCCAAGAAGATCGAATGGAACAGCAAGCCCATGACCTGCGCCGCCGACGGGTAGTGGTTCACTTCTACCACGGGTGATTCCTTTACCTGCCACCCGGCCCGCATGCTGATCCCGAGAATCCGATCAGCCCCCAGATGAATCGCCGGTGCCAGCGGCGTCGCCTGGCGCACCGACCCATCGCCGTAGAACCCATCACCAATGCGCACCGCCGGGAACAGGATCGGGATCGACGCCGACGCAATGACGTGATCAATGGTGAACTGGGTGCGGATGCCACGACGCTGCGAGCGCTCCCACATGGGGATGTCGGCGGCGCCCTGCACGAACGTGACGGTTTCCCCGGAGGTATAGCACGCGGCACTCAGCGTGACCGCCCGCAACCGATCTGCGGCGACATTCTTGTCGATCTGGCCAAAGCGGACCCGCTGTCCCAGGTACGCCCGCAGCGGTTCCATGTCGAACACGCCGCGCACCACCGTCGGCCCTTTGCGGTTGAAGACTCGTTGCCCAACCCACCGAAAGCCGCCTCGCACCAAGCCGCTCAGGCGCACGCGATACACGTCCTCCACGGTGAGGCGCGACCATTCCCTCCTGAGTGCCCGCACGGCCGCACCGAAGCTCCCCGGATGCGCAGCGAGCGTAATAGTGTTGATTGCCCCCGCCGACACGCCGGCGTGGATGGGAATCTCGAGATCGGGCCTGCGCTCGGAGATGGCGCACAGCACGCCCACCTGGTAGGCGGCGCGCGCGCCGCCGCCTGACAGGACGAGCGCGAGGTCTGAGTTGGTTGTGGTATTCACCTGCAATCAATGTACTTTCTTGTGTATCAAATGTCCTTCATAATTCCACCGGATGAACTCCGCTTCCGCGCCGCCCGCGCCGGCGGCCCGGGCGGCCAACACGTCAACAAGACCTCCACAAAGATCGAGGTCCTGTGGGACGTAGCCACCACGACCAGTCTCACGGACACTCAGCGACGGCTTGTCATGGAGCGGCTGGCCAACCGCATAGACGCCGACGGCGTGCTACACGTGGTGGCCGCCGAACGACGGAGCCAGCTCCAGAACCGGGAGATGGCAGTCGCCCGCATCAATCAAATCACGCGGGAGGCGCTGCGGGTTCCCAAGCCGCGAAAGCGGACGCGACCGCCCAAACGGGCAATCGAGGAACGGCTGGTCGACAAGAAGAAACAGGCGGAGAAGAAGGACATGCGCAAGCGCGTGCGTGATGACGACCGGTGAGCGCGGAGCTCACACATATTCAATTTCCGTACTCACCGCAATGGCGCCTTTGATGCTCCTCGCCACGGGACAGCGGTCCGCATGCATCTCGTGCACTCTCTCCGCAGTCTCCCGGGCGTCGTCAGGCACCCGGAGCTTGTACGTCACGTGAACCCGCCGCAGCACGAGCACGCTGCCGTCCTTCTCGATTTCACCGCTGACCTCCCCAACTAGATCCTCCGGTCCCACTGTGATCTCGCGCGCTCCCAGCGCGCCGGCAAAGGTGCCGGTGAGTCAGCCACCTGCCGCCGCGACCACATAGTCGATGGTCGTGGCGTGGGCGTCGAGCGTCGACATGTCGACGCCATAGTGTTCCGCGATGGCTCCGTGCACCCCGAACAGGACCGGCTCGGACTCCGCCGGGAGTGTGGCGGACCGAAGGGGCCCGCCGAGACGGCGGATCTCCACGCGCGATTCGTAGACCACGTCGGACATTGAGGCTCCAGAGGTTGAGGCTTCAAAGAAGAAGCGGCGGGCATACGCAATAGTACCGCCCGCCGCCTCCTGCGTGCAGTCTGCTCTACGCTTCTTTGATGGCTGCCACCAGCTTCACCACCGAATCCTTGGCGCTGCCAAAGAACATCGACGTGTTCTCCAGGTAGAACAGCGGGTTGTCGACGCCGGCGAAGCCGGGATTCAAGCTCCGCTTCATGACGATCACATGATCGGCCTTGTCAACGTCCAAGATCGGCATGCCGTACAACGCACTGGCCTGGTTGGTCCGGGCATCCGGGTTCACCACATCGTTTGCGCCGATGATGAGGGCCACGTCGCAGCGATCGAACTCGGGGTTGATCTCGTCCATGTCCTTGAGCTGATCGTACGGCACGTTGGCCTCCGCCAGGAGCACGTTCATGTGCCCCGGCATCCGACCGGCCACGGGGTGGATGCCGTACTTCACCGTGCCGCCCCGGGCCTCGATGAGGTCGGCCATCTCCCGCACGTCGTGCTGCGCCTGGGCCACGGCCAAGCCGTACCCCGGCACCACAACGACGCTCCGGGCGTACGCCAACATCGTGGCGGCGTCCTCGGCGGTCACCTGACGCACCGTTCGATCCCCGTCAGCCCCCGACCCCGCGGTAATCACCTGTTGGGTGGCGCCGAACGCGCCGAACAGCACGTTGGCCAGGGAGCGGTTCATCGCCTTGCACATGATGTTGGTGAGGATGAGACCCGACGCCCCCACCAGGGCACCCGCGATGATGAGTCCGTGGTTGTTGATCACGAATCCGGTCATGGCTGCCGCCAGGCCGGAATACGAGTTGAGCAGCGAGATCACCACCGGCATGTCCGCACCGCCGATGGGAATGACCGAGAGCACGCCGAGGAGCAGCGCCACGGCCACGAGCACGTAGAACGCGGTGATCTGTCCCGGCGACACCACCAGCATCACCATCAAGACCAGCGTCCCCAGGAACATGAGCGCGTTGAACGTCTTCTGGAGCGGATACGTGACCGCCCGGCCCGTCACCAGTTCCTGCAGCTTGCCAAAGGCAATCAGGCTGCCGGAAAACGTCACCGCACCGATCAGCACACCCAGCTGGATCGAGATGGCCGTATTGATCGGGATGTCCGATGCGGCGGCTCCGAGGCGGAGATACTCCGCGGAGGCCACCAGGGCCGAAGCGCCGCCGCCGAACCCGTTCAGCAGCGCCACCATCTGGGGCATCCCCGTCATCTTCACCGTCTTGGCGAAGACCAGACCGATCAGGGATCCGACGATGGCCGCCACGATGATGCCGGTCCACGACAGAATGTCGCCGAAGATGAGCGTCGCGACGATGGCGATCAGCATGCCGACCGCCGCCATCCTGTTGCCTCTCCGGGCGGTTGCCGGAGAACTCAGCCCCTTCAGGCCGAAGATGAATAGCGAAGCGGCGACGAGATAGAGCAGCTTGACGAGAGGAGACATGGTTATTGCTCCTCCGGCTTACGCTTGAACATCTCGAGCATGCGATCCGTCACCATGAACCCGCCGACCACATTGATCATGGCAAAGACGACGGCGACGAAGCCGAGTATCGTGGGCAGCTCGGTGCCGCCCTCACGCGACACCAGAATCGCACCGATGATGGCGATTCCGGATATGGCATTCGAACCTGACATCAGTGGCGTGTGCAACGTCGGGGGCACCTTCGTGATTACCTCGAACCCCACGAACATCGCCAGCACGAACACGACGATCAGGACGACTAATGTTTCGGTCATGACCCGCTTCCTCCCTCAATCACGCTCCGTGTGGCCTCGTGCTTGATGGCCCCGTCGTGCGTGATGCACGTGGCGGATGCGATCTCGTCTTCAAAATCCAGTTTCAGGTTGCCCTCCTCGAGCAGCAGGTCGAGGAAGGTTGTGATGTTCTTGGAGTACATCTGGCTCGCGTGGGTGGGCATGCTGGAGGGAAGGTTGAGCGGACCGAGAACGGTCACGCCGTGTGCCCTCACATCCTCTCCCGCCTTGGTGACGGCGCAGTTCCCGCCTGCCTCGGCGGCCAGGTCGACGATCACCGAGCCCGGCTTCATGGCCTTGACCGTATCCTCCGTGATGAGGAGCGGCGCCGGCTTGCCGGGGATCAGGGCCGTCGAGATCACGACGTCGCTCAAAACGGCGGCGTTGTGGATCAACTCGCGGTTCCGGCGGCTCTGGTCCTCCGACAACTCCTTGGCGTAGCCGCCCTCCGTCTCCGCGTCCTCCACCGTCTCGATCTCCAAGAACCTGGCGCCCAGGCTCTCCACCTGCTCCTTGACGGCCGGCCGGACGTCGAAGGCCTGGACGACCGCACCCAGCCGACGGGCGGTAGCGATCGCCTGGAGTCCTGCGACCCCCGCCCCCAAGACCAACGCCTTGCTGGGAGCGATGGTCCCCGCCGCCGTGACCAGCATGGGGAAGAATTTCCCCACCGTGGCTCCGGCCAGGAGGACCGCCTTGTACCCCGCCACGGTGGACATGGAGGACAGGACGTCCATCGACTGGGCCCGGGTGATCCGGGGAAGCTGATCCAGGCTGAAGGAGGTGACCTTCCGCTGGACCATCCGCTTCACCCCGTCCGGATTGGTGAGGGGATATAACAACCCGGTCAGCGCCGCCCCCTCTCGCAGCATCTCGACCTCGTGACGACCTCGGGCTTCCCGCGGCATGTGGATCTTGAGGACCATATCCGCACCGCCCCACAGCGAAGCCGTGTCACTCACGACCTCAGCACCGGCCCCGGCGTAGGCGTCGTCGGGAAATCCTGCCTGGGCCCCCGCGCCTGACTCCACCCGCACGGTAATGCCCCTTCCGACCAGCCGTTTCGCCATGTCCGGTACGAGCGCTACCCGGCGCTCGCCATCCAGGGTCTCTCTGGGAATGGCAATATTCACTCGAACTAATTCTCCTGGTTTTGGGCCCAATCTGGGCATAGCAATCGGGCCGCGCCTGGCGGAAAGCTCCTGAAGGGGTTAGCTATACCGCGCGCGACCGCACGCAATCTGTCGTGCACCCGCCAACTTCTCAACCCATAATTTCATGAACGCTTGTTTGGAGTTGCCGGGACCTCGCGCCCACGATCTGGAGATAGATTGAAGCCCTGGCGATTCCTCACGAAGCCGCGCGGAGACCGCCGCTGGGACCTCTTCCTGAGGGCCACCGGGCTGGCCGCCGCGGTGCTGATCCCCATCCCCATCCTGTTCCCCGGACTGGTCCCACTGGTGTGGCTCGCCATCGTGGGGATCCCGGCCAACGGCCCATTGAGCCCCATCCTCCCCACGGCGTTCGACCCCCTCCTCATGGAGGTGGGCAAGTACGCCGCCCCCCTCTCGGTCACCGTCGTGGCCACGGGGGTCTACATGTACACGGAGTTCCTGAACTGGCACATCTACGCCTGGGTGCTGAACTGGGATCGGATGGATCGGTTCCGGGAAAACAGGTGGGTGCGATGGGGAGTGGACAGGTTCTCGGTGGCGCCGATCACGACCATCATCTTCTTCGCGGTCACCCCCCTGCCCTTCTGGGTGGTACGGGGCCTGGCCATCCTCCACCAGTATTCCCTCACCCGGTTCATGGTGGCCACGGCCGTGGGGAGGTTCCCGCGGTTCCTTGCCTACGCGTGGCTGGGATCGGCCCTGTCGATTCCCACCTACGTCATCGTCGCGGTGATCGTACTGGGCGGCGTGGTGGCGATCGGGGCCCGCATCGTGAAGGGGGAGGCGATTCTGGGAGACGTGGTGATCGATGGGGGACCGGACGGCTTGACCGCCAAGACGATTCCGCTGCCGGAGGATTCGGCCGTCTAGGACTTCACTTCCAGGGCAACAGGCCCTTGAGCGTTTCGAGGTTCCCCGCGAGGAGTTGCCGTGGCGTCTTCTCCGCGTTCGCTCGCGTGCTGATGTAGCACGCGCCACATTCGTTGCTGCAACTGAACTCCCGCAGCATCGACGGTTGGTCGTCGAAGTACGCCATCACCATCGCACAGGGCGTCATCCTGCCATCCGGATTCACGACGAGGAACCGCTCGCCCGCGCGGCACCCGGGCGTGTGTCCCGAGCACATAAACTCGTAGTACTTCCAGAGCGCATCCTCCGACGTATACACGCCGCAGCCAGCCTTCTTGAGGTCGATGACCTCTTCGATGGCCTCCTTGAGGCTTTCTTTACTCCCGTTCTGTTGCGGCAGACCGGCCGCCTCATCGACCCGCAACATCGAGTAGGCCGAGAAGTTCACCTGGACACCCCAGCGGTCGGCTACCCGCACGATGTCCGGCAGACTACGGTAATTCCACCCGGTGATGCAGCAATTCAGCGAAATGTCGCTCTCGTCCCCGACCCGTACGCATTCCGGAATCATCTTGTCCATCCGGTCAAACAGCCCAGGAATGCGACGGAATTTGTCGTGTCGTTCGTCAGGAAAGTCGATGGAGATGGAGAGCTGGTGCATGCCTGCGCGCTTCAATCGCAAGAAGCGTTCGGGCGTCAACTGGGATGCGTTGCTGACCACCACGACCCACGGCAACCGACCGGGATTGGCCAACGCCCGAACCACATCGTCCAGGTCGCCCCTCGCCATCGGCTCGCCTCCCGACACGTTGACGACGGGCGCTCCCATCGTTCGCCAGATCCTGGCATATTCTTCGGGTTCGAGGCGGGTTTCTTTGACGGGGCCGCCCCAATTGCAGTGCCAGCAATTCGCCGTGCACGTGTGCGTCACCTCGAACGACACGGTGAGTGGCTTCTTGCGGAGCATGTTCCACGCACCGCGGGTCAACATGCGCACCGTCATGTTCTTTGAGACGTTCATCTAGCCTCTTGGGACGGTCACCGGCCTCCGCGGGGATGGAGACGTTGGTGACAGGCGCTTAGGACTGACCGCCAACGGCGGCCGGGGCGCCGTCGTTGGTTGCGTTACGGTCCGGCCGGTGTGAAACTAGAGACCGAGAGTACCGAAATCAAGTACACCCCTTTGCCCGGAGAACACGCAGTCGTGAGCCGTTCCTGCCCTGAATGCAACGCCAAATTGACGCCGGTCGCGGTGCGCTGCGAATGCGGATATGTCCTTCCCGAGTCTCGCGATCTCCGCTCCGATCCCGACGAACCGCACTGCGGTGTGTGTGGTGAACCGATGGCCTTCATGAAGCACCGCTGTCCCTCCTGCGGTGCCCACGGCTACCCAGCCCTGCGACCGCGCCAGGGGAAGAAGTGCCAGCGCGCCGGGGACGCCGAGCTTCTGTCGTAGCATCCAGGCCGGAGCGGGTTCAACCGCCCCGAGTGTGCATCTCGCGGTGTGGATCGGATCGCAAACCCGCCACCTTGTGGAGAACGCCACGGGCGCGCATTGACACGCGCTCCTCGGCTCCTCGATCGACCCGCCTCCGCCATGTGTCTCGCAACCGATCGGCGATCGCTTCGTTCGAGGCATCGCTACGGATCAGCTCGCGCATGTCCAGGCCGGTATCGGCGTAGAGGCACAGATAGAACATTCCATCCGCAGTCAGCCTGCCCCGGTCGCACGATCGGCAAAATGGCCCGGTAGTCGAGGCCACGATCCCGAAGGTTCTTCCGTCCGGTAGTCGGAAACGCTCCGCTGGTGCACTCGGGGTCGTCCCGTCGGCGAGTTGCTCGATCTCCCCGTACGTCGCGCCGAGGACCTCCAGGATCTCGTCGCGAGACACGACCTGCTTCATCGACCAGTCTGTGGCCCCGCCAACGTCCATGTATTCGATAAATCGGAGCTCGGCGCCGTGCGCCCCCGCAAACTCGAGGAGATCGACGATCTCATCGTCGTTGAATCCCCTGATCACCACCGAGTTGATCTTCAGACGATCGAGCCCGGCCGCACCAACGGCGGCAATCCCCTCCACGACGCTCGCAAACTTTGACGCCCGGTTAAAGGCCTCGAACCGGTCGGCTCGGACCGTGTCGAGACTCACCGTCACCCGACTCAAACCGGCCGCCGACAACGTCTCGGCCTCACGCGAGAGCAACACGCCGTTGGTCGTGAGGGCGATGTCGCGAATCCTCTCGTTCGCGGCCAGCAGTTCTATCAAGTGGGGCAGGTTGTGACGCAGCAACGGTTCACCGCCGGTGAGGCGCACCTTGTCCACCCCTATTAAGGAAAAGACCCGAACGACCTGATCGATCTCCTCGAAGCTCAAGATCGACGCCTTGGGCAGCCAGACGTAATCGTCTTCTGGCATGCAGTATCGACACCGGAGGTTGCAGCGGTCGGTGACGGACACCCGCAGGCTCTTGAGGGGACGCCCTAACGTGTCGCTCGTGGATTCGTTCGTCGGCATCGGGGAAAGCTATTCGGTTTTGCGGTCATGTGCTGCCGGCGCCCTCCCGGCGGCCGAGCGCGCGACGGCCACGACCACGAATCCGAGCGCCGCAGCCATGAGACCGGCCAGATTCGGTGTCACCACCCCGAAGCCCGTCCCGTCGGTGGCGAAGCGGACAGCGAGATCCGTGGCGATCCCTCCGGCGATGGATGCAAAGACCTCCGGGGCACCAGCCCGGCCCGTGTACAGGCCGGCAATGACGGGGACGAAGAAGCTGAGTCCCACAAGGGAATAGAAGACCCTCAAGGGGGTCACCACCGACGGCGAGACGATGGCCATCCCCACCGCCAGGACACCCCCCAGCACGGCGGCGGATCGGGCGACGAACAACACCCGCCGGTCCGAGGCATTGGGATTCACGAACCGGCGGTAGAGATCCTGCGACATCGAGGTCGCCAGCATGAACAGAATGGCGTCGGCGGAGCTGATGTCCGCCACGAAGAGGGCACCAAGACCGATGGCGCCCACCAGCACCGGCAGGTCCGACACCAACAGGAACGGCAGGGCGTGGTCGGGGTTGGCGAGTCCGGGGTGTTGGAGGCGGGCCACCATGCCCAGCACAGCCGGCGCAAAGGCGAATACCAAGAGGGCGGCCGCGCACAGGCCGACCCCCAGTCGGATCGCTCGCGTGTCTCGCGCACCGTAGACCTTCTGGAGCAGTCCGGGGGAGATGATGAAATTCGGCATCAACAGCGCCACCAGCGTCCACCCAGCGCCCCCACCGTGCCAGAAGTTGAGATAGTCCTCCCCGATGGACTGCCCCTCCGTCGCCAAACCGCTCCAGCCCCCGGCGACGGACAGCGCCAGCGCCACCGCCAGGGCGAAACCGATGACCAGCACAATCAACTGCACCAGGTTGATCCACGCCGAGCCCCGCAGCCCGCCAGCGGTGAAGTACGTGGTCGTCACCAGGCCGCCGAGGAGCAGGCCCGGCACCCGTGGCACGCCCACCACCACCTCCAACACCACCGAGAGGGCGATGAGTTGCCCGGCGAGAATCGCCGGCGTCCCCACCCACAGGAGCGCCGTCATCACGCCCCTGACGAGCGTGCCGTACCGGTGCTCGAGAAAATCCCCAACCGTGTAGAACCCGCGCGCAGCGGCGATCTTGTAAATTCGCGGACCCACCCAAAACGCGAGGAAGAACGTCCCCAGCGCTGCGGACCCCACCCACCACCACGCGCTCAGCCCGAACTGGTACCCCAGACTGGCGGCTCCCACCGTGGTCCCGGCTCCGATGTTGGCTGCCATGACCGTGGCCAGGAGCAATCCGGGACCCAGCGACCGCCCGGCCACGAAGAAGTCGCTGGTACCGCGCACCAGGCGCCCCACCCACAGGCCGAACAGGATGAGCACCACCGAATAGGCGATGAGGATGACGAGGTGGAGGTTCATGGACTAGCGGCCGGAGAGGTCGCGCACGGACGGATACCCGGGGATTCCCTCCGCGGCTCGCACCGCTCGGAGGATGGCTTCCGCGACGACATCAGCGGCGAGGGCCCCTACCAGAAGAACGCTCGCGGGCCCTTCGTGCTCCCCCGTGGCCAGGGAGAAGATCACATCCCCGTCCATCGGCGTGTGGACCGGATAGATCGCCCGAGCAAACCCGTCGTGGGCCATCTGGGCGACCTTGTTGGTTTGGGCCTTGTCGAGGCGGGCGTTAGTCGCCACCACGGCCAACGTCGTGTTCCGTCCGGGCCCCTCGTCACGGGCGAATCCCCTGCGTATCACGGTCCGCACGTCCACCAAGCCCCGGCCGTCCTCCGTCCGGGCGCCGGCCACCACCGCACCCGTGGCGGGGTCGATGACGTCCCCCACGGCGTTGACGGCCACCAGCGCCGCGACGACAAGGCCATTGGGGAGCGCTCGTGCCGCGGACCCCACCCCACCCTTCATGCCACGCCCCCCACCGAGGAGCTTTCCCACGGTGGCGCCGGCGCCGGCCCCGACATTCCCTTCATCAACCGGGCCGGTCGACGCCGCCGCAGCCGCCTGGTATCCGCACTCCGCCGTGGGCCGAACATCCGGCCGGCCCCCCACATCTAGATCGAGTAGAATGGCGGCCGGCACGATCGGCACGGTGGTGACGCCCACGTCATACCCGATCTGCCGCTCCTCGAGATACCGCATGACGCCGTCGGCCGTGGCGAGGCCAAAGGCGCTTCCACCCGACAGCACCACGGCGTGCACCCGCTGGACCATGTTGACCGGATCGAGCAGGTCGGTCTCCCGGGTCCCCGGCGCCGCACCACGCACGTCGACACCGCCAACGGCGCCTCCCTCCGCCAGCACGACGGTGCAACCGGTGGGCCGCTCCGACAGGGTAACGTGCCCAACCTTGATTCCGGGAACCGCCGTGAGCCCTCCGGTCTGCCGGGCGGACGCCCCGCTCGGAACGAGCACCCCCACCATCGCCCCCAAGAGCACCCCCGCAACCCTAGAGCAAACCCTGACGCGAGCCCTCTGGTGACCTGTTCGGCTCATGTAATCGCCTCCGTCGAATTCGCCGCCGTGAGCGGACCCATTTCCTCGATGCCATGGGGACCGATGGTCCGGCCGATACTTAAGTGGGCGCGTGCCAAAACGACAGGTATCCGCCATGTCGGCTCGACCTCACTCGAAATGTGTGACGTTCGGCGTCTCTGGTGAATAGGGACGTCCAGTGTCCCTTCGGAATTGCAATACGACGTGCCGATCTCGCGACGCGCACAGCCGTACAGGACAGCTAGAAGACTGCACAATCGCCTGGGCCGCAAGGGCTTAGCGCAGAACGAGACCCGAAGGGGAACTCTGGCACGTTTCTGGCTGCTATAATAGGTGTGGGTGGTGGAAAAAACTCCTGGCCTCGGCCAGCAGCAGGGAGGGAACCATGACTGGATGCAACGACTCAAACGCGGCAGCACCCGTAAGCGAGCTCGACGCTCGCCTGGGAAGTCTCATCCCGGCAGTCGTGAGCTTGCTCCAGCGCGTCACCTCCGACGAGCCGGCTGTTACGTATGATGCGGGGACGCATGTGAGATTCACGAGCGAGCTGTCGTTCCCCGACGGCATCGGCGAAGGTGAGATCGCCGCTGAGCTGTTTGTGTATCGCGACGCGGTGAGACTGGATCTGCATGTCGAACACAATCGCGTGTTTGCGAAGGCGCATGGCGAGCCGTCCGACCGTCGCTGTTACCTCAATGACTACGTCGCATCGGTGACGCTGGACGCGGAAGAGGATTCGCTGCCCAACGATTTCGTCCGCGCCGTTGTTGCCGGAATCACCGCTGCGCGGGAAGCCGTCCGGCGTCACAACCGGCGCGCCAAGCTACCGTGGCACGAAATTCGAGTGGCGGCGTTGGATCCCGAGCCGGTGGAGTAACCCCATACTGAGCACTAAACTCAGCCGGACCGCACTGCGGTCCGGCTTTTTTTGTGTTCCCATGTTACGGTTTCGCCGATCGTGTCTAAGACCGGTCCGCAAGTCACCGCGCTACCTGGCGCCACTCCCCGGCCTGGTCCAGATTACAGGGGGTGGCTGAGCCTTAACCGTCTTCGCTCCACGACGTCCACCCAATGGGACACGCGTAGGGGTGACCCGCTGGTGGCGGATGGTCGGCTCGGCGAGCATGGATAGTGTAAGCTATTGGAAGACTTATAGTTAAGGTGCACACGGTGGCCCGCTGAACCCCGCGGAATCCCGACGGTCCGCAACTTGCTCCTTGGTAGAGGTTGCAGGAAGTGACTCTCGCTCGAATCGGCAGCGGACGAGCGGAACCAGCGAAGTCGATTTGAGGTTTCACAGGCATCGGCAACTCGGGATTGTCCGTCCCGGGATAGGCTGTTGCTTGAGTAACTCTTGGTAAGGACCGTTCTATGGATCGCAGATCCCGCTTTACTCTGTTAACCGTCCTCGGCGTGCTCACCGTCTCCATCGGACCTGGGGTCCGGACAGCGGAGGCGCAGTACTTCGGCCGCAATCAGGTCCAGTACCAGAATTTCGACTTTCAAGTTCTGCAGACCGAGCACTTCAACATCTATTTCTACGAAGAGGAGCGGGAGGCAGCGGCTCAGGCCGGCGTCCTCGCCGAGCGGTGGTATGCGCGGCTCTCTCGCCTGTTGAACCATAGGCTCCGTGGCCGGCAGCAGATCATTTACTACGCCAGCCATCCTCACTTCACACAGACCAATGCCATCGGGGGTGCACCCGGAGAATCCACTGGCGGTGTGACCGAGGTGTTCAAGCGCCGCATGGTGTTGCCGTTCGCCGGGCCACTGGCGGAAACCGACCACGTCCTGGGCCACGAGTTGGTGCACGCATTCCAGTTCGACATGACCGGCCAGGGCAAGACCATCACCGAGAGCACCATTCCAATGGCCCTGCGGCTGCCCCTCTGGTTCATCGAGGGGATGGCCGAGTATCTCTCGGTCGGCCCGGCGGACCCCCACACCTCCATGTGGATCCGCGATGCGGCCGCCAACGACCGGTTGCCCACAATCGCGCAACTGTACGACCCGCGGTTCTTCCCCTACCGGTTCGGCCAAGCGTTCTGGGCGTACGTAGCCGGTCGATGGGGCGATGATGTGGTTGGGCGCGTGCTGAACGCGGCAGGACGCACCGGCAGTGCAGAGGCGGCGCTCCAAATGGTGTTGCGCATTCCGGTGGATTCGCTGGTCAGCGAGTGGCACGAATCGATTCGCAGGGCGTACGATCCGGTGCGCGAAGGCACCCGCTCCGCGACGGAGTTTGGCACTCCGATCCTTACAGCAGATAACTCCGGCACCATCAATACCGCCCCGGCACTGAGTCCCGACGGAGAACAGGTCGTCTTCCTCTCGGAGAAGGACCTCTTCGCCATCGAGATGTTTCTGGCGGACGTCGCCACGGGCGAGGTGGAACGGAAGATCGTCAAGACCGCCTCCGACCCCCACTACGAGAGCCTCCAATTCCTCAATTCGGCGGGGGCGTGGAGTCCCGACGGTGAGCTCTTCGTATTCGGCGCCGTGTCAAAGGGGGAGCCGACCATCTCCATCGTTGATACGCGTGGCAGGAAAATTCGAGAGGTCGAATTCAAGGAGCTCGGCGAGGTCATCAACCCCACATGGTCTCCCGACGGCCGGTACGTAGCGTTCTCCGCCATTGTGGGCGGCCTCTCCGATCTGTTCCTGTACGATCTCGAATTGGACAGCCTGGAGCGGATCACGGACGATCAATACGCGGATCTCCAACCTTCATGGTCGCCCGCCGGCAATCGCATCGCTTTTGTGACGGACCGGTTCTCGTCCGACCTCGGCGAGTTGCGGATGGGAAATTACCGGTTGGCGTTCTACTACCCGGAAACTCGCCGCATCGAGCCGGCGCCGAGCTTCCCCAACGCCAAGAACATCAACCCCCAGTGGTCGCGTGACGCCGAGAGCCTCTATTTCGTGGCCGACCGCAAGGGCATCAGCAACGTCTTTCGACTCGAGCTGGCCACGGGATTGCTCTATCAGATCACCGATCTGTACACCGGCGTGAGTGGCATTACCGACCTCAGCCCGGCGTTGTCGTCAGCGTTGGCCTCGGACAAGATCGTCTTCACGGCGTTCGAGAACGGGGAGTACAACCTCTATCGGGTGGACGATCCCAACGTGCTGCGTGGCGAGCTCGTGACGGCGGTGCTCCAAGAGCTCGGAACGAGCACGTTGGTGGACTCGGACGAGGATCTCGGCGACCTCTCGGGCGCGGGTGTGCTTCCGCCCAACAATCGGGACCGTGGTGAGATCGTCTCGTTCCTCGACGACACGGAGTTCGGCCTCGCCGATCCCAGCGAGTTCTCCGAGACGGACTACAAGCCGAGCCTCTCGTTGGATTTCATCTCACAGCCCTACCTGACTGCGGGCACCGACCAGTACGGCACTTTCATCGGCGGCGGCGCGTCGGCGTACTGGAGCGACATGCTGGGCCAGCACAACCTGGCCACGACATTCCAGATCAACGGTGGCTTCAAGGACATCGCCGCGCTGGTGGGATACGAGAACAAACGCCATCGCTGGAACTGGGGCGTCATCGCCGGGCAGGTGCCCTATGTGCGCGGCGGACTGTTCGCCAGTCTCGAGGACAGCGGTACCGTGTACGTTGAAACCCGCGATCTGATCCGCCAGTACAACCGGCAGCTGTCCGGGGTCTTGTCGTACCCGTTCGACCGCGTCCGCCGGCTGGAGTTCAGCGGGGGCATACAACGCATCAGCTTCGAGCGGGAGATCAAACAGCGGCGGTTCAACTTGATCACGGGTCAACAGCTCGAGGACGTGAATCAGACACTGCCGTTTGGCGAATCGCTCAATCTCCTGTCAGGGAGCATGGCGTACGTATACGATAACTCGATCTTCGGGGCCACCAGTCCTATTACGGGCCAGCGCTACCGGATCGAGGCCACCCCCACGGTAGGATCCCTGAACTACTTGGGCGTTACGGTCGATACTCGGAAATACTGGATGGTCAAACATCCCTTCACACTGGCCGCCAGGCTCATGCACTTCGGGCGTTACGGGAGAGACGCCGACGACCCCGTCCTCAATCCGCTGTACATCGGCTATGGGAGTCTCATCCGGGGATACGATTTCAACTCGTTCGACTTTGACGAGTGCCCGCCGCAGGGGGCCTGCACGACGATCGACCGGCTGTTCGGCTCGAAGATGCTCGTGGGAAACCTGGAGCTCCGGTTCCCGTTGTTCGGCGCCCTGGGCATCGGCTCCGGCATGTACGGCGTGTTCCCCATCGAGTTCGCCGTGTTCGGTGACGCGGGGTTGGCATGGGACGCCCGCAATCCGGCGTGGTTCTTGGAAGAGGGCGGCCGGACGCCACTGACGAGCGCCGGGGCGGGATTCCGGATCAACCTCTTCGGCTTCCTCCTCGCCGAGATCGACTATGTGAAGCCCTTCCAGCGCCCGGAGAAGGGAGCGCACTGGCAGTTCAGTTTCCAACCGGGTTTCTAGACTCCACCCTGGATCCCGGACCGCAAAAGGGACGTCCTACCGGACGTCCCTTTTTGTTGTCCCGTCACGGAGCTGCACTCACCCAGCGGTTTGCACCAGGAGTTTCTTTCTCAGGGGTTCCGGGTGTCGCTCGATGGCATAACGCACGGTCGTTCGCGGAATCCGCGGTCCAAACCGCAGCAAAAACCGAGTCAGTCGTTGCTGGTTCGTCCGCCCGCACTCCCGCAACAACCAACCATTTGCCTTGTGGATGAGGTCTTCGGCGTCACCGAAGAGCGCCTGCGACACACCATAGGCCGATTCCAGCCGCTCGCCGCGGCGGGCGAGGGGCACGAAGGTCACGGCTGCCGCCCGTCGCACCCACAAGTTCCTCGAGCGTACCCATCGTTCCACCCGTGAGGTCAAATCGGGGAACGCCGTTACCAACGGGGTGAGGACGAAAGGACAGAGCGTGTCCACCGTGGCCCAGTTGGCACAGTGTCCGTCCTCGAGCCACTGCTTCGCGGTTCGCAGCAGCTTGGGCTCATAGCTCGGCTTGAAGCGGGACAGCGTCAGAAGTCCGAAGGATTTGGCCTCGAGCTGCTTCACTTCGATCATCGCCTGGGCGAATGCCACCGCCTGCGCCAGCTCCCACTGGCCCTTGATCTGGCGAAATGCCTCTCGCTCGAGACGGCGAAGCTCGGGCGTCGTCACGCCGTAGAACGAGGCGGTGTCGTGTTTCTTGAAGAATCGCCGGCTGCTCTCCGCCACCTTGGGGTTGCCGGCATCGCGCAAGGAGGCCTTCGCGGTACGGACGAATCGGGCCGGCGTCACCATGACGGGTTGGCCCGCGACGTCACCCCATGGGGTTCAGCCGTCTTTCGACTGCCCGCTCTGCCGCGTTCACCGGAGATTCGTTGGCGGCGCTCGCCTCCGTGAGGATCTCGGTGAGCGAGGTGCCGATGGCATCCACGCGCTCGTTGATCTCCGCGTCGGCCGTGATCCCGCGGTTTCGGAGGCCGAAGGCCAAGGCGCCCCCGGCATTCACGATGTAATCCGGCGCGTACAGGATCCCCCGCTCGAAGAGCCGGCCGGCGTCCTCTGGTTCCTGTAGCTGGTTGTTGGCCGACCCGACGATGACCCGACACTTGAGTTCGGGAATCGACTCGCCGTTGAGGGTGGCTCCCACCGCGCAGGGGGCATAGATGTCGCACGGTGCTTCGTACGCCGTGTGGGGCTCGAACGCTTCCGTCCCCCCCAACTCCTCCGCCAGCGACTCGGCTCGGCGGGTGTCGAGATCGCTCAGCACCAAATGCGCCCCCGACTCTTTGAGCATCCTGGCGAGGGGATCCCCGACGTCACCGACTCCCTGAACGTGAATGACGCGACCGCTGAGATCGTCCGTGCCGAACTCTTGCTTGACGGCCGCCCGGATTCCCGCAAACACCCCGCGAGCCGTGTAGGGGCCAGGGTCGATGGTCCGTCCCGTCTCCCGATCGACCCCATGCACGTGAGATGTGACCTGGCTGATGGTGAGCATGTCCTCGGGGGTCGTGCCCATGTCGACACCGGTCCCGAAGGTGCCGTGCAGGGACTCGAGCAACTGGCCGTACCGCGTCAACAGTCCCACACGCTCCGGTCCCTCCACCGACTGCGTAAGCGCCAGGACGGCCTTCCCACCCCCGTAGTCGAAATCCACTGCCGCCCACTTGCGGGTCATGCCGGCTCCGAGGCGCATCGCGTCCTGGAGACCGTGGGCAGGGCTGGGATATGCCTTCATCCGCGTACCGCCCGTGGGCACGCCAAGCGTATCGTTGTGTAGTGCGATGAACATCCAAGTACCGGTCGGCTGGTCGTACCGCGTGACCACACCGATACCGTCCCACTCTTCGATGAGCGACTTGAGACTGACAGCCATTGGTGCCTCGTGCGGGAGGTTAGGATCCCTCGGTCCGGTCGACCGTTGGACCCAGGTAAGATAACTTGCGGTTCCTTTGTCCGCTTACCCCTAACTCCCTGCCTCACAACTCGTTATCTCACCTCGTCCCCACCCCTGTCGTGGGGCATATCGTGGGACCATTCATGCTTTCACCACCTCCAACGACTGTGAAATCCCGTAATAGACCAGAAGACCGAGTAACCCCAGCACGACGATGGTGACGCCGACTGTCGCGGCCGGGTCGGAGCGTCTGGTTCTGGCGGTGATTACGTCCCCCAAGGGAATCGCCACTGTCCTGTTGCCGAATTGCTGGGAGCGACCATTCAAGCGCACGCGGCCAACCACGCTGTCGCCCCTGATGATTGCGTCTCTCAAGGTGATGGTAGGTCCATCACGAAGGGCCACCCGCATGGACTTTGGGTGAGAATCCCCCCCACGGCCCGTGGAGCAACTGGAGTGACTTGCCACGTGGTACAACCAGAACTGTCGGCATCAGAATCATTGCGATACAGCGACCGAGGTGGAGTCGTATGATGGTCATGGGTCCCTACTTGTGCGGTGTGGACCCTTGGTAACCCCTACCCGTCAGGCCATCGTCAGCCGGATGGGACCTGCCAATACTCCCACCGTTCAAACGCCAGAGCCCCGAACGCCGGAGGAACGCTCGGGGGCTCACTCACGCATGTGTTTCAAGCGATGAAAGTTCAACCGGTCTCTACGGCTTGAACTTCCCAAAACCGGGACCGACGGGACTGAGATAAGAAATCCCGTGCTCACCGATGCCTGCATCGTTCTCAACTTGCTGGATTGTGGCAAAAGATCCCCAGATCACTGGGCCAATCTCAGTCCCGTCGGCAGCATACCAAATACCGCCGACTGCGTTGGCGTCTGCCGGCGCGGCCACGATCTTGACGAAGTAGCTCCACTTGAAAGTCTCTCCGTCTAGCTCGTACTCACCGCTCTGGTGGTTAGTCAGCCAAGCACCGGAGCCGATGTAAGTTTCATGCCCGTTGTGCCGATCCAACAGACCGTCGCCGTCGCAATCCTTGTTGCTCAACCAGGCGTCGTTCCATTTCATCTGCAGATCGACGTCCTTGTAAGGCTGGCACCAATCGGCGTCACGATAGGCGTCGCAGTACTTGCCATTGAAGATGTGGGCCTGGTAGTTGTACCCCCACTCATCATAACCGGGTGTGATCACTTCACCCGCGGTGTTGGACAATTCCCCACTCTGGATCGCCGTGCACTCGCCTTTCACACCGCCTTTCGCCAGTAGGATACCCGGGTCGTCGGTCACACCGGTCGGTTGCTGCTGGTCGCAGGCAACGGCGAGTGCAGCAACACAGAGTGCCGCAACGCAACCGCCGAGCTTGCGCATAGAGGAAACGAGCGAACGCATAACAGCCTCCTTTTGATGAGACGTGGCGGGTCTTGCGGTCTCGCCGTCGGGCGGGCGTCCTGCAGGGCGTCAGTCAGGCGGCGGGGCCAGCTCCGGCCACCGGCGATCCTCGGATCACGGCCTCGCGGGTTTGCATTCGTGGAGTCGGCCGCCATTGCTCGCTCGGGGAGCGCGGAGTGCTGGGAAGCGGCCCGTGGTCCCCATAAGGCGCGAGGCCGTGTCTAAGACAGCATTATGAAGCGGAGTACACGGGACCACAAGGAGACCACCGGGAGGGACCCGCGGGATGGGAGGTTGTCTGGCGAGATGTGGCAACCCTTCGGCCCCTGGTCCAACCACAGCATCGCCTGCCACACCTTGAACGCCCAGGGGTTCACGTCCAACGTCTGAGACCACACGCGCATCACCGCCCCGTTCAGGTTCTTCGGTATCGGGTCCGGCCTTGCGTCGGACCCACCACTACAGATTGTTGTTACCACCAACTAACCGCCTTTCTGGTTTAGCCGCCCTTCAGCGTTCGTCGCGCAAGGGGCGGTTTGGTTTTCACCTCACCCGAATAACCCGCACCCTTATCTGTCGTGGGCGATGTGGTGGGACGTTAGGGCGGTTTGTTGCGCGAACGGGGGCTTACTGTGCCGCTGTTTCCCTATGGTGCGCGGCTACCCTGCTAACTTGCGGTGACGGTCCTCGGAGGAACCCGCGTTGGCAGGTTGGCAACTGATCGCCGTGAGCTTGTGGGCGACCACGACGGTAGAGCATCCCCTGCTCCGCCGCGCGCAGGATGGAGTCGCCCAGGACTCCCAGCAGGTGCTCGAGGATGCCCGGTCGGCACAGGTGCAGTTCGAACGCACCAGACGGCGCTACCTGCCGTGGGGCCACTCCAGCTACGGAAGGTGCGACGTGCGGATCGGCCGCTATTGCCTCACCGGCATCGATTGGGGCGACCGCGACGACCAAGTCAACACCGACGAGCATCCCGCAATCGGAGCGGCGCGCGCCGAGTTGATCGCCCGCTTGGACTCGGCCGCCGGTTCGCTTCCCGGCGATGGGTGGATTGCCGGCCAGCGGGTGCGGTATCTCGTGGAAGCCGGAGACGTGGACGAAGCGGTTCGCGTCGCGTCGGCCTGCAGCGGCCCCGAACCGTGGTGGTGCCGGGCACTGGCGGGGTTTGTCCACTATGCCGCTCGCGATTTCGCGCATTCGGAGGCGGCGTACGGAGAGGCGCTGCGCCTCATGGACGAGGTGGACCGATGCGAGTGGGAGGACCTTTCCCGAATCCTCGATGGAGCGATCCGGAATCGCTACCGGGATCTCTCGTGTGCCGAACGGGCACCGCTGCAACGCCGCATCCTGTGGCTCGCAGACCCGTTCCATAGCATTCCCGGTAACGAGCTCCTCGCAGAGCACTACTCGCGCCAGGTTCACAGCGTCCTCCTCGAAGACGCCGAATCACCGGAAGGCGATCGGTGGGCGGCGGATCTGCATCGGATCGTCCTCCGCTACGGGTGGTCCTACGGTTGGGAACGGGTGCGAACGAACTCGCGGTCGGAGCTGCGCCCACCCATCCGCGGCCATCTCGCTCACGGCGCGAAGTACTTTCTTCCCACTGCGGCAGCCGTCGATCACCCAACCGACGCGGACAGCACCGATTGGGATCTGGAACCGCACCTCCCGCGGGCGGGGCACGTCCCGCCGTATGCTTCGGCCGCCTTCGATTTCCTCACGCACCAACTGGCCGCCTTCCGGCGCGGCGATTCCCTCCTCGTCGTGACGACGTTCGAACTCACCCACGACAGCATCCCGGAGGACGGCGATGTGCGCGCGGCGCTCGTCTTCACTCGAGACGAGACCGCAGCGCCCCATATGGCTCGCCGCGTGTTCCCCACCAAGCGGGGGACGTTGACGGCCATGATCCCCAGCCAGCCTCATCTGATGAGCTACGAGGTCCTGGCGGTGAAACCGAAGCGGGCCGCTCGCGCGCGATACGGCATCGACCCGGCCCGTCTGTTCGCTTCGGCACGACCGGATGGCGACGGCGCACCGGATGCGGAGGCACCGAACCCGATATCCGGCACGGAGATCACCCCGGCGCTCTCCGGAATACTTGTCACGAACATCCGGGATTCGCTGCCGGAAACACTGCACGCGGCCATTGCTTCGGCGCGATCGAACACTCGGATGCATCCTGGAGAGCGCATCGGATTGTACTGGGAGCTCTACGGAACGGGACCTGCAGTCCAACATGTCGCAACATCGCTGACGTTGACGAAGCGCGGTAAGAGCTTCCTGAAGCGTCTCGGGGGCGTGTTTGGCTTGGGATCGGACGAGCCCCCCGTCAGCCTCGAATGGATCGATGCGCCATCACCGCTTCACAACACGTACCCGCGCGCCGTAGCAGTGGATCTCCCGGACGACCTCCCGAACGGGACCTACGAGCTGCTGCTTCGGGCCAGGCTCGAGAACGGAAGACGAATGGAGCTCGTGAAACGGATCGAGGTTCGGCAGCGGTGAGTCACCTGCAAAGCATCGCGCCCATGAATCTCGCCACCTCACCCTCGCACCAAAACACCGGATTCCACGGAGTACTCCGCGCGACGAAACCAACATGCCCGCCGGACGGGGTCAGCGCGAACACGACGTTTGGGTTGTCCCGGGCGGCCGCCACGGGGATGCGATCGACGGGCTGGAACGGGTCATTGGCCGCCTGCAGCAACAGTGTAGGGATCGCGATCTTCTCAACGAACCCGTGGGAACTGGAGCGGCGGTAGTAATCCTCCGCGCCGGCGAACCGGTGTAGTGGGGCGGTGGCTGCGTCGTCGAACTCGCGAAAGGTTCGCGCCGTCAGGGCACGCTCGGTGTTCACCTCCGGCGGCAGGATGCCGCGCTTGGCCCGGACCTTGCGTTGGAGCTTGCGGAGGAGATACCACGTGTACATCCGCCCGGTTGGGCAGTCGAGGTGATCCGATCCTGCCGACAAGTCGTAAGGAACGGAAACCGCCGCAGCCGCGTCGAGATGCGGGCGAATCGCCGCTCCGGCTTCTCCCAAGTGCTTGAGCAGGGCATTCCCCCCAAGGGAAAACCCAACGACACCCCTTCGGCTCCGAGGATATCGCTCGGCGAGGAGGCGCACCACGAATGCGATGTCTCCGGTGTCGCCCGAGTGATAGAGTCTGGGCAGCCGGTTGAGCTCGCCGCTGCAGGACCGAAAGTTGAGGCCCACAGAAGCGATGCCCCGGCGCTCGAGCGCGCGATACGTCTCGAAGGCGTACTTGGAGCGGGCACTCCCCTCGAGCCCGTGGACGATGAGCACGAGCGGCTGTGCGCCGTCCTGCGCCAGCCCGGCCGGGTCGACGGCAAAGTCCAAATCGACGAAATCCCCGTCTGGCAGCTCGATCCGTTCACGCCACAGGGGCACCCCGCCTCGACGCCGCAACAAACGGGCACCGAGGGTCTGGAGATGACGGCCCGGAAGCCACCGGGCGGGTCGAAATGGAGTCGGGACAAACACGATACGGAATCTGGATTGTCCAGGGACGAAACGATAGACTCCGGACCACGCCTTTTGAGGTCGGTTGTCGAGCGTCCGACCCCATCCCCTCACCGACGGAGCCTTCTCGACCCATGCGACACGCACTCATCATTCCCCTCGCTTTCGGCGTCGCGGCCTGCGCGGGTGACCAAGGAGAGACCACCCTCCAGCCACTCCCACCCGGTGCACAGGCGGTATCCTTGTTCGGCGACACCCTCTACCCGCCACCCCAAACCGATGAAGTCCGGCTCGGCAACGAGCAACGGCTTGCCGCGGCACGGGAAGAGTACGAAGCCGATCCCGGAAACACGGACGCGTTGATCTGGTTCGGACGCCGCACCGCCTACCTCGGGCAGTACCGTGAGGCGATCGGTATTTACAGCTTGGGCATCGACGAGCACCCGAACGACGCACGTCTGTATCGGCATCGGGGGCACCGCTACATCAGCGTGCGCCGTTTCGATCTGGCAGTGACGGACCTGCGGCGTGCCGCCGAGCTCATTCGCGGTACGGACGATGAGGTGGAACCGGACGGCATCCCCAACGCCCGGAACACTCCCACCAGCACCCTCCACTTCAATATCTGGTATCACCTCGGCCTGGCGCATTACGTCCAAGGACAATTCGAAGACGCCCTGCAGGCGTATCGCGAGTGCCTCCAGGTTTCCAACAACCCCGATGCACAGGTTGCCACGTCGTACTGGCTCTACATGACGTTGCGGCGGCTCGGGCACGATGAGGAAGCGGGAGCCATCCTCGCGTCCCTTGCTTCGGACATGGACATCATCGAGAACCAGTCGTACCACCAGCTCCTGCTGCTCAACAAAGGGGAGCTTTCACAGGAGACCCTGCTCGACACCGGCGCCGCGGACGACGCGCCGCTGGCCAACGCCACGGTCGGCTACGGCATCGGCATGTGGCACGCGTTCGGGGGGCGGGATGGGGAAGCCGAGGAGACCTGGCAATCCGTCTTGGCGGGCAGCCAGTGGGCGGCGTTTGGATTCATCGCGGCGGAGGCCGAAATGGTTCCGAGGGCGCCATAATCGTTCAGTATTTCGGGTTATATTCGGTAAACCCCGGACGTCAAGGCGCCGGAGTGTGATCCACATCGTTGCAGGAGGGGGGCTTGCGGCCTACCGTCAACCACCTCTGACGAGATACATGACTCCGGGACGCCGATGACTCTCCCATCCGAGGCACAAGAGCACAAAGCCGCCGAGCTGACCGCCATGCGCGAGTTGCTCGAGCAGCTCGACAACGCCGAACAAGGCCGCCAGCAGGCGGAAACCGCCCTGAAGCGTCTCGAGCGGGCGGTGGAGAGCATGCACATTGGCGTGACGATCACCGATCTCGAGGGCAAGATCCTCTACACCAACCCCGCCGACGCGGAGATGCACGGGTACACGGTGGATGAGCTGGTCGGCGAGAACATCGGCATCCTGGAGGCACCCGAGGATCGCAACAGGCAGTCGGTCGAGCAGGTGCTGAAAGTGCGGGTGTGGGAGCGAGAGGCCGTCGATGCCCGCAAGGACGGCACCACGTTTCCGGTCCTGCTCATCTCGGACTGCGTTCAAGGGCCCGACGGACCGGTCGCCGTGGTCACGACCTGCGGCAACCTCACCGAGCGGAAACGGGCCGAGCAACAACTCATCGACGACTCCCTCCATGACCCGCTCACCGGGCTGGCGAACCGGCCACTCCTCGTCCACCACCTGGAGCGGTCGTTGGGCCGGGCGCGGCGCCAAAAGAATTACATGTTCGCCGTCATGATCTTGAACATCGATCGATTCCAGGTCATCAACGACAGCCTCGGGCACTCGTTCGGCGATCAGCTACTGATCTCTGTCGCGCATCGACTCCACGCCTGTCTGCGGCCGACCGACGCTTTCGCCCGGTTGAGTAGCGATGAGTTTGGCATCCTGGCGGAGGACATCAACAACGAGACCGGCGCGACACGAGTCGCCAACCGCATGAAGGATCTGCTGGGGGCGCCGTTCATCATCGACGGGCAAGAGGTCTTTGTCTCGGCAAGCATCGGCATCGCCGTGAGCACCAACGGATACACTCATCCGGACCAACTCCTCCGCGATGCCCACCTCGCATTGCGTCGTGCAAAGGCCCGAGGTGAGTCGAGCCACGAAATATTCGACACGGCCATGCACCAGAAGGCCGTGGCGCTGCTCCAGTTGGAGACCGATCTGCGACGCGGGCTGGAACGCCAGGAATTTCGCACGTTCTACCAACCCATCTTCGCCTTGGACACGTTACAGATCACCGGAACGGAGGCGCTCGTCCGGTGGGAACACCCGCACCGCGGGTTGCTCGCTCCAGACCAGTTTCTGGCGGTGGCCGAGGAAACGGGGCTCATTCAGGAGATCGGCTGGTGGGTGCTCCGGGAGGCGTGTACCCAGACGCGGAAGTGGCAGGCGATGCTTGGTGACGAAGCTCCGCTGACACTCAGTGTCAACCTCTCCGGCCGGCAGTTCACGCAACCGGACGCCGTGAAGCGCATCGGGAATATTCTGGACGAGACCGGGCTCGAGCCGGAAAACTTGATGCTCGAGATGACGGAGACGGCGATCATGAACGACGCGGAGCCCGCTCTGCGCATGCTTTCACAGCTCAAGGCTTTGAATGTACAGCTCCACATGGACGATTTTGGAACGGGGTACGCGTCGCTGAGTTATCTGCACCGTTTCCCGATCGACACGCTGAAGATCGACCGCTCTTTTGTGGGAAGTATGGGAACACGAGCCGGGGCCTCCGAAATAGTCCGTACGATCGTGGCCCTCGCCAAAAACCTGAACATGCACACCATCGCCGAGGGCGTTGAGACGGAAGAACAGCTCGACTTGTTGAGGACGCTCGAGTGCGACCTCGCTCAAGGCAATCACTTCTGCCCGCCGGTGGAGCAGGACGCCGCGACGGTCTTCTTGCGGGAGCATCCCCGAGAGCGGTAATCCCCTTCGAGGACTACCCGTCCCTCCCCATACGCACAATCCGATCGAACTCGCCCTTCTTGGCCGGCTGGACCGAGAGGCGGCCCTGTTTCACCAGCACCATGTCCTCGAGGGCTTTCGTTGTCTTGATCGTCTCCAGCGACACGAGATGGTCGAAGGTTTCGACATACTCCACGTCCACCATGAACCAGCGAGGCTTGTCCCTCGGCGATCGCGCATCGTGATATTTGCTCTTCTTGTTCCACGCGTAGTTGTCGGGATACGCCTCCTTCTTGATCCGGCAGACGCCCGCAACACCGGGCGGGTTTGCGTTGCTGTGATAGAACAGCGCCAGGTCGCCGACCGCCATGGCCCGCATGTTGTTTCGCGCCGCGTAGTTGCGGACGCCCTCCCAGCACGTGTGCCCATCCCGTTCGAGGTCATCGATGGAGTACACATTGGGTTCGGATTTCAGCAGCCAGTAGTTTGCCATGCTCTTGCGTTGCCTCTCGGATGACGTCGACCAGCACCCTTCCCTCCCGGGATGGCCACGTGTTTGCCGTGGCCATTCACTCCGGGCGACGAGCCAAAAATTACCGGCTCCCGTCGCCGGCGGTAGGTCCCCACACTATTTTCCACCATGCTGCCATTGACCCTCGAAGATTTCACGGCCGCCCGGGCGCGCATCGCCGACCGGGTTCACCACACCCCTCTCGAGCGCTCCACCCTCTTGGGCCGGCGGATCGGCGCCGATCTCTATCTCAAATGTGAGAACCTGCAGAAGACCGGCTCGTTCAAAGCGCGCGGCGCCCTCAACAAGCTCATGCAACTCGACGCCACCTCCCGCTCCCGGGGCGTGATCACGGTGTCGGCAGGCAACCACGCCCAGGCCCTGGCGTGGGCCGCGGCCGAGATTGGGATTCCCAGCACGGTCGTCATGCCGGAGAGCGCCTCGAAGATCAAGGCGGAGGCCACGGCCGCCTACGGCGCCGAGGTCATCCTGCACGGAACCGTGCACGACCTCTTCGACAAGGCCCGGACCTTGGAGCGGGAGCGGGGTCTCGCGTTCGTCCACCCGTTCGACGACCCCCAAATCATCGCTGGGGCGGGCAGCGCCGGACTCGAGATCCTGGAGCAATGTCCCGACGTCACCACCATCGTGGCGCCCATCGGCGGCGGCGGACACATCGCCGGGGTCGCCGGCGCCGCAAAGGCCCGCAACCCCCGCGTGCGGATCTTCGGTGTCGAGCCGGAGGGCGCAAGCACCATGCGGCAGAGCCTCGATGCAGGTCACGCCGTCCACGCCGATTCGGTGCACACCATCGCAGACGGCCTGGCCCCACCCATGGCGGGCGAGCTGACCTACGAGTTCGTCAAGGAATGCGTGGAGGACGTGGTGCTCGTCAGCGATGACGAGATCGTGGAGGCCATGGGCCTCCTCCTGTCCCATACGAAGCTCCTGGCCGAGCCCGCGGGGGCCGCGGCCACCGCCGCCCTCCTAGCCGGGCGCATCCCCCTGACCGAGGGAGACGTGGTCGTGACGGTGGTTTCGGGTGGCAACATCGCCGTGGGGACGCTCACCGGGCTGCTGAGTCGGAAGGCTTGACACCGTGTGCCCTGACCAATATAGTTGGTAGCACCAACTATTAGGCGTTCGATGACTGATACCCAGACTGCCGATCCCCGGCTCGATCAGGATGCCGCGGCCCTGTACGACGCCCTGTCGGACCTCATCCGGGTCTACCAGTTCAGGGACCGGGACCGGATCTGTTGCCACGATCTCTCCATCACACAGTGCTATGCCCTGGAGGCCCTCACCAAGCGCTCCGGCGCAACCTTGAACGACATGGCCGCGGATCTCTTTCTCGACAAGAGCACGGCCAGCCGGGTGGTGAGCGCCCTCGATCGCAAGGGATACGTGGAGCGCCGCCCCCACCCCGAGGACCGTCGGGCGATCCAGCTGGTGGTCACCCCAGCGGGGCGCGAGCTCCACGACCGAATCCGGAGGGACATCATCGAGCAAGAGAAGCGTCTGTTGCGCGATTTCGACCCCGAAACACGGGCATCTCTCGCGACGTTGCTCCGGCGTCTGGCACAGGGTGCGGCGGCCGGCGTGGAGGTGTCCGGCGGAATGTGCTGCACCAAGCCGGCACTGGAGTGAGTGTTTTTTTTGGAGGTATAGTTGCTACTAACAACCAACGGAGGTGATCATGTCCAACCCGAAACTGCAGCCCACGACCTGCTGCGGACCCGAGACGGACGACGACGGGGGTGGCTGCGACGGCGGTGGTGAGTGCTGTTAGAGAGGCCCTGTGGGAGGGTCCGACCCGACCCTCCCACAAGGAAGCAACCCCGACCCTGGGGCGACACAGGACGGGGTTGCGAACTCCCTACGGAGTTTTTTATGGTGACCCGGTTAGCACCTCACCGAAGATTTATCCGGGTGAGAGGAAATCGAGGCTGCAGCGCCGGTCATGCTCCTTCGGTGCCGCCCGCACGACCAACCTCACATTCCCCTGGTGCGAAACCAATATCCTCGGGCATCTGTGAAGCTCCCATGAATTTCCGATGAGAGAGTTTGGTGCCTCGCGGCGGGGGCTTGTCCCGTCAAAAGGCCCTGTTTTCGGAGGCTTCGCCCTGTCCACCGTCCCGAATACCCCCTACTCCCCACGCAGGGCGTCCACGGGATTCACCTTCGTGGCACGCCGCGCCGGCAAATAGGTGGCCAAGGCCGCGACTCCCAGCAACACCGATCCGACCGCGGCAAACGTGCCTGGATCTGTCGCACTGACATCGTACAGCAGGCTCTGCATCAAACGAGTGGCTCCGAACGCGCCCAAGAGGCCAAGGCCGACCCCGACCCCCGCCAGGGTGAGTCCCCGGGTCAACACCATCGCGAGAAGCTTCCCGGGCTCGGCGCCAAACGCCATTCTGATCCCGATGTCCTTTGTCTGCTGGGCCACGGCGAACGACATCACGCCATAGATCCCCAGAGCCGCCAGAAACAGGGCAACCAAACCGAATCCGGTGAACAGCTGGGCGGTAAAGCGGGGCTTGGCGATGGAGTCGGCAAAGCGAGAGCGCATGGTCTCCATCTGCTCCACCGGGACGTTGGGATCCACCTGCCAGACCGCCCGCCGAGAGGCGTTCCCCAACGCTTCGGGATTCCCCGTCGCCCGCACCGAGATCCACATCCCCCGGTTCGAAGCTTGGGCGTTGGGCCGGTAGATCATGGGCTCGGGCGGCACGTCGAGGCCGAAGAACCGCACGTCGGACACGATGCCCACCACCGTGTGGGGCCCGTTGTCTCCGTTGACGCTTCCGGTGATCTGCTTGCCGATAGGATCCTCGCCGTCCCAGTGCCGACCGGCCAGGGTCTCGTTGATTACCACCACGGATTGGGCGTCGGGACCATCCAGATTCGAAAACCCCCTGCCGGACAGCAGCGGCATCCCCATGGCCTCGAAGTATCCCGGCGTGACGGTCCGGAACTCGGCGATGCGGAACTCCCCGGGCTCTGGGGGCGGCTCGCCCTCCACCGTGTAGGAGGAACCGGTCCGGTTCACCGTCAGCGGGAGGTTGGTCACACCTCCGACTCGATGCACGCCGGGAAGTCCACCGATATTCTCCACTACCGCGTCGATGAACACCCGCCGCTGCTCTGCTTCCGGATACCTCGCCTCTGACAATGGCACCAGGAACGTGAGCACGTTCTCGGGATCGAAACCCGGATCGACGCTCTGCAGGCGATCGAAGCTCTTGATCATGAGACCGGCCCCCACGAGAAGCATGAGCGCCACGGCGATCTCCCCCACGATGAGGAGGTTCTTCATCCGGAGCTGGCCCTGGTCCGTCGTCGAGCGGCTTCCCTCCTTGAGACCCGCCTGGAGATCGGTCTTCGTGGTTTGCAGGGCCGGGATCAAACCGAACGCCATCCCGGTGATCCCGGTGACGGCAAAGGTGAACGCCAGCACTCGGAGATCCAATCCCGTGTCGAACATGACCGGGAGGTCCATGGGATTGAGGCGAAACAGTGCTCTGGTGCCGATCACCGCGAAGAGGAATCCGATCGCTCCCCCGGCGAACGCCATCAACATGCTCTCCGTCAGGAGCTGCCGGACCAGCCGGGAGCGCCCCGCCCCCACCGCCACGCGCACGGCGATCTCTCGCTGCCGGCCGCCGGCCCGCGCCAGCAACAGATTCGCCACGTTCGTGCAGGCGATGAGGAGCACGAATCCAACGGCGGCGAGGAGGACCAGCAGGGCGGAGCGAATGGTCGCGACCGACTGCTCGTGGACCGGGACGATACGCGCCCCGACTCCCGTATTGGTCTGGGGATTGGCTTCGGCGACCCGGGCGGCAATCGCGCTCATCTCCGTGTCCACTCGAGCCAAATCGACTCCGTCTTTGGCGCGGCCCAGTACGAAGAACGCGTGCCGCATGCGGTCCGCATTCGCCCCGTCGAGGGCGAACGGCACCCAGAGATCCGGCTGTGAGCTGATCATCAGATCGCCGAAGCTCACCGGCGGAGGAAATTGAAAATCTCGGGGCATCACCCCCACGACGGTGTAGCTTCTCTCGCTGAGATTGATCGTCCGACCCACGACATCCCCCGCGCCGCCGAAACGATCCTGCCAGAACGCGTGGCTCAGCAGCGCCACGGCGTCCCTGCCCGGCTCTTCTTCCTCGGGGTCGAACACCCGTCCGATCAACGCCCCCGCCCCCAACATCGGGAACAACGACGGCGTTACCATCTGGGCGTTGAGGACCTCCGGTTCGCCATCACCTACGAGGACGGCATCCTCCAGGCGGCGGAACATGGCCATGTGCGACAGCGTCTCGGTTTGGTCCCGGTAGTCGAGGAAATCGGCCTCCGAGAAAGGCACCGCGTCCATGCCGGCCCGCTCGAACGTTTCCCAGATGAGGGCCAGTCGATCCGGCTCCTCATACGGCAGCGGTCGCAACAACGCGCCGTTGACCACACTGAACATGGCCGTGTTGGCGCCGATGCCGATGGCGAGGGTCAGCATAGCAACGACCGCAAAGCCCGGACGTCTGATGAACCCGCGGACGGCATACCGGATATCCTGCCACAACAGCGTCATGCGATCTCCCAGAGTGAGCGTTGGATTTGTGTTCGTTCGCCGGGTCCGCCAGGATCGCCGGGCGGCGTCTCCGCGCTCGGTGGCACCGCGCGCGACGGCGTCGACCGCCGCGCCAAGCCATGCCGAGACCACCCCCACCCACCCACGGCGGTCCCGCTCTCGCCGGAGGGCCTTGGCAAACACCACTTCCATATCCTCGGCGTAGCGTCGGCGAAAAGCCTCCGGGTAGCAGCGGAGCAGGAGGCGGTACAGGGCCCGGCCGGTGCTACCCACGCAGCACGTCCTTCATGCGGGCCACCTCCACGAATTCCGCGAGGCGCCTCACCTCATCCGCCAGGGCGCGGCGCCCGGTGGGCGTGATCGTGTAGTAGCGTCTTTCCTTATTGTCCGCGGGTGAGGGCTCCTCGACCTCCTCGATGAGCCCGGTCTCGGCCATCCGTTTGAGCGAGCCGTAGAGCATGCCCGGCCAGAGGCGCATCCGCCCCTGGGTGCGGTCCAGGACCTCCGTCATGATGGCGTACCCGTGGAGGTTCTGGTCGGCGAGAGCCAGCAGGATCTGAAACCACTGGGGTTTGAGCTGGGGCGGCTGGTCTGCTTCGGTCACCGGAGACTCCCGTAAGTTCAATCACTACTTAAGTTTACGTCGTTTTCAGAGTATATATCTCAACGAGTACATGTACTGATCGATATATATACGGGACAACCGCAGTCTAGGTTTCGCTGTTTCATGAAGAATTCTTGCATCCTACCCACATCACAGCTTGGACCCCTCAGGCCCCTGATATTGATCGGACGGTCTGGCGGAGACCCGTACGGCTGTGGCATGTTGGCCCCCGCCGGCGACCTCGCGTCGGGCCGTGAACACGGCATAGAGCTCCGAACTCCGAGTAATTGTGATTAGATGAGTCTGGTCTTCATCATTTCGGCCCTCCTGCGGATCCTGGCGCTGGGGTGGACGGCAATCGGCTCGTGGCGCATGCGTGACTGGCGCATCGCATCGATGACCGCTCTGTTGGCCCTCTCCCTGGCGCCGGTCGTGCTCGCAGTGAGCAGCGGCGGGATGTCCGCCCTCGGCAGCACCGGCGCGGCCGGCGCCGTGGCCGAGCTCGCGCTGAGCGGAGCAGCCCTTCTCGCGGTCGTCCTTTTCGTGCGAGGGGCCGAGCGCCAACAGGTGATGAAGCGGGAGGCCGAGCTCCTCGAGCAGGTGTTCCAGCACTCCCCCGAGGCCATCGCGTTGATGGATCGCGAGGATCGGGTGCTCCGCGGGAACGCCGAGTTCGTGCGGATGTTCGGCTATTCGGCGGACGAAGCCCACGGGCGGACGGTCCAAGATCTGATCATTCCCGCCGACCGAAACTCCGACGGCACCCTCCTGAGGGAGGCGCTCCAAACAGGTAAGACCGTGAGCAAGGATTCGGTCCGCCAACACAAAGACGGCACCACGCTCCCGGTCTCGATCACCCGTACGCCGATTCAGGTGAACGGTGGCGAGATCGCCGCATTCGGTATCTACCGCAACATCAGCGACCGCGAGAACGCGGAAAGGGCGCTTCAAAAGAGCGAAGAGAAATCCCACACCATTCTCGATCACATCGACGACGGCTATTACGAGCTGGATTCGTCGGGCAAGCTGGTGGCCCTGAATCATGCGCTGTGCAAGATCCTTGGCCATGGGCCCGAGGAACTGCTCGGCATGGACGGCCGCAAGTACCTGGACGCCGAGAACGCCGGAAAGCTCAACGAACTCTTCGAGTGGATCAGCCGAGGCGGCGCGCCCTCGGGAGCCGTGGACTGGGAGATCATCCGGCGCGACGGCACCCGGCGGAGCGTGGAAGGATCGGTCTCACCCATTCACAACAAGAACGGCGAGCTCGAGGGCTTTCGCGGGATTCTACGAGACGTTTCGGAGCGGAAAGCCGCCGATGAGGTGATGCGGCGCCAGTGGACGGCCATCGAGGCCTCGATGGACGGTATGGCGATTGTCGACCGCGACGGCAGAGTCGAGTATGCGAACGACGCCATCGTGCATATCTACGGCTACGCCAGTGCGACCGCACTCCTCGGCAAGAGCTGGAAGATGTTCTACACGGGTGACGAACTGACCCGCGTCGAGGAGGAGATCATGCCCGTTGTGCTCGCCCAGGGCCAGTGGCGTGGCGAGTGCTACGGCACGAGGCAGGACGGCACGACGGCTCCGCAGGAGATCTCACTTACACGCCTCGAGGACGGGGGAATCACGATCGCCGTGCGGGACATCACGTTGCGCCGCCAGAGTGAAAAGGCGCTGCGCGATAGCCAGGAGCGTTATGCTCTGGCCGCCCGTGGCGCCAACGACGGCCTCTGGGATTGGAATCTCAGATCGAGTGAGGTCTACTATTCGTCCCGTTGGAAGGCCATGCTGGGCTACGCCGACGATGGTATCGGCTCGACGCCGGACGATTGGCTGAGCCGGGTGCACCCCGACGACATCGACATCCTCCAGGCCAAGATCTCCGCCCACATTGGGGGTGCGAGCGAGCACTTCGAGAGCGAACACCGTCTGCGCCACAAGGACGGCGGGTATCGTTGGTTCCTGTGCCGCGGCAGCGCCCTCCATGACGAGAGCGACGCGGTCTATCGGATCGCGGGGTCGCTGTCGGACATCACCGACCGCAAACATATCGAGGAACGCCTTCATCACGATGCATTCCACGACGCGCTCACCGGACTCCCCAACAGGGCCCTCTTGGTCGACCGTCTAAGTCACGCGTTGCACCGCGTCACGCGCCGTGGTGACCACCTCTTCGCAGTGCTCTTCCTCGACCTCGATCGCTTCAAGCTCATCAACGACAGCCTCGGGCATGCCCTGGGGGACCAGCTACTCATCGCCATCGCGCGGCGGTTGCATGAGTGCGTGCGGCCGGAAGACACGGTCTCGCGGCTCGGAGGTGACGAGTTCGTCGTGCTCCTCGATGACGTGCAGGATCTGGAAGAGGCGACAGCCATCGCCGACCGGATTCATGAGTCGCTGAAGGACCCGGTGCGGCTCGGTGAGCACGAGGTGGTGACCTCGGCGAGCATCGGGATCGCCGCCAGCTCCCGGAAATACGAGCGTCCCGAGCAGATTCTCCGCGATGCGGATCTCGCCATGTACCGTGCGAAGACCCGTGGCAAGTCGCGCCATGAGGTTTTCGACGGGGACATGCACCATCACGTGCTCGTGCGACTCGAACTCGAGAGCGATCTGCGACGCGCCCTCGAACGCGACCAACTCAGTGTGTACTACCAACCGATCCTCTCGTTGGCGGACGGCAGCATCGTGGCATATGAGGCCCTCGTGCGCTGGGAGCATCCCGAGCGTGGCATGATCGCCCCCGACATCTTCGTCCCCATCGCCGAAGAGACCGGCCTCGTCATTCCGATCGGTTATTGGATTCTCGAGCGCGCCTGCCAGCAGATGAAGAATTGGCTGCCGCTCCTCCCCACCGAACGGCTCGTGTCCATGCACGTGAACCTGTCGGGACGCCAGTTCCGGCAGCCGGACTTGGTCGACCACGTCCGCAGCACGCTCGAGCGCGTCGGCCTCGAGCCGAAACGCCTCGGCCTCGAGATCACCGAGAGCGTCGTCATGGAAAACGCTGCGTCCGCGGCGGAGATGCTGGAGGAGCTGCGTTCCGTCGGCGTGCAACTCCAGATCGATGATTTCGGAACCGGCTACTCCTCGCTGAGCTACCTGCACCGCTTCCCCATCGACACCCTCAAGATCGACCGCTCGTTCGTGCGGACCATGCTCGACGACGAAAAGAACGTGGAGATCGTCCAATCGATCGTGACCCTGGCTCACGAACTCGGCATGGAGGTCATCGCCGAGGGCGTCGAGACGACCGAGCACCTCGCCAAGCTCCGTGAGCTGGGGTGTGAGCGGGCCCAGGGCCATTTCTTCTGTAAGGCCGTCCCCCCCGACTCACCGCAGCTGTTTGCGGCCGATACCCTGGCGAGTCATCTCGCCTAGCCGTCTCTTCGCAACCCCCATCCAACTCGTTACCGTTCGGGACCGCCTCCGGTGGGTGAATTCAGCCACAGACAGGGACCATGAACGTACAGACGATACTCGTCACGGGCTCCAGCAGCGGGTTCGGCCGGCTCACGGCGGAGGGTCTGGCCGCACGGGGCCACCGCGTATTCGCCGGACTGCGGCACGCGGCGGATCGCAACCTCCAGGCAGCCACGATGCTGCGAGATCTCGCGACGTCATTGCCCGGAACGATCGAGCCTCTGAACATGGACGTCACCGATGACGCCTCGGTGCGGGCCGCGGTCGATACCGTGTTTGCCGAGGCCGATCGCCTCGACGCCGTGGTCAACAACGCCGGCGTGTTCACCGGCGGGCCCCTGGAGGCATATCCCGTCCGACAGATCCACGAGATCTTCGACGTCAACGTCTACGGCGCCCTTCGGGTGAACCGCGCCGTCCTTCCCAACCTGCGGGCCCGCCAATCGGGGCTCCTCGTCCACGTGTCCAGTGTCGCCGCCCGCACACCGTTCCCGTTCAGCGTGCCCTACGCCGCCACCAAGAGCGCCCTCGAGACCCTGGCGGAGGGATATCGCTACGAGTTGGCACCGCTCGGGGTGGATTCCGTCATCGTCGAACCCGGCGCATTCCCCACACCAATCTTCCAAAAACAAGTCCGCCCCGGCGACGAGAACCGTCTGGTGGACTACGATGTCCTCGCGGCGCTGGAGGCGCAGGTCCTCGGCGGCCTGGAGGCATTCGTGACAAGTGGGGATGCCCCCGATCCCCGGAAGGTGGCCGACGCTATCGTCGGCCTCATCGAGACCCCGGCCGGCCGCCGGCCGTTGCGGACGGTCGTCGGTGCAACTGGTGACGGGATTCGAGAGATCAACGAGACAACCACGCGGGTTCAAGAAGACGCCCTGAAGAGCGCCGGACTGGAACGGCTCCTGGGACTCCCTCCCACCTGACGAACACTCACGGGAACTCCGCGGACCGGGTCGGTGTTATACTGAAAACCAGTATGCTGATTTCCAGTATGGTCGGCCGGGGACGGCCCCGCGGCCGCCGCCGAAGGGGGATCCCGTGAAGCACCCATCCGCTCCCGAGGACTTCCTCCCGTTGAAGCCCGTGGATTTTCACGTCCTGATGGTGCTGTTGGACGGAAAGCGTCACGGGTACGGGATCGTCCAAGACATCTCGGACCGAACCGATGGACGCATCAAGCTCGTGCCGGGCAACTTCTATGCAATGCTCAACCGCCTGATAGACGTCGGTCTCATTGCCGAGGCCGCCAACCCGGCCGCCCGGGAATCAGACGGGATTCGGCGCCGCTACTACCGTATCACGGCTACGGGAAGGCGGGTCGCCGCAGCGGAAGCTCGTCGCCTCAAGGCGCTCGTCGACGAGGCTGAAGCCCGTAAGCTGCTGAGCGATCCTGCCTGATATGCCTGTGACGCTCCGATCCACTCCGTGGCACTGGCTGTACCGCCTGCTGCTCCGAATGTACCCGCGGCGGTTTGCGGCGGTGGCCTTGTTGCTGGCATCGGTGGGGTTGTACGGTGTGATTTCGTCTTTAGTGCGCCAGCGCACGCGGGAGATCGGTATCCGTCTCGCCTTCGGGGCTGCAGATCACAGCATCATGAGGCTGATCGTCGGCCAGGGCTTGGTTCTGGCCGGCCTGGGCATTGCCCTCGGGCTGGTGGCCGCCTTCGGCGTGACCCGGGTTATGGGCAATCTCCTGTTTGGTGTGACCGCCACAGACCCAATCACCTTCGGTGTCCTGGCGGTGCTGCTGGTGGTGGTGACGACCGCCGCGTGCTACCTGCCCGCAAAGCGGGCGATGGACGTCGATCCCATGGTGGCGCTGAAGAGTGATTGATGGGGAGGGGTTGCCTCCGCCCTACCGCCACATCTCCATCCGCAATCCCCTCACATCGACCTCCTCGACCGAGGGGATCCGCACGGCTTGTTCACACACCACGCGAACGGCGGTCCACGCGACCGCCACCGCATCCAGCAGGTCGTCGAGACGCGTCTGCCCCAGATCGCCCACAAGCTCATTGAGCCCGCTTGTTAGGCCGACGTCCCCCAACAGGCGCAGCCGTGCCAGCGCACCTCCGGCATTCGACCTTGCCAAGGGCAGCGGCGCCCCACCATTCAATTCCATGAATGACAACTCGGGGTGTACCTCGAGGATCCGACGTTGCAGGCGCGGGGTCATCAAATCGTCCACTTCGGCAATCTTCGGCAAGATACCGTACGCTTGCCGTGACATGCCGATGCCCCCCTCCGAGTGGGCTCGATGCAACTCATTAGCTTCTTCGTACGAGCGCGCCTGGAGTACGGCCCGAGGTGGGACGGTGAACACGCTTGCGTGGCGCATCGGTCGAAGCAAGCCTCGCGCCTCACGATCAGCCGACCGGCCCCTCCTTGGTACGGTGTCGGGCAAGCCGATCGGAACGGCGATGCCCACGATCTCGCACGAGGTTGTTTGGAGAAGCAGTTCCGAAAAGGTCGGCGCCACCGAGCACGCCTGAACGCGGCCGGCGGCGGCGTCGACGATGACGAAAGCCCACCCGGAACGCGACCCGTCCACCCCGGCAACGAGCTTGGAACTCATGATGCGTTCTCCACCCTCATCGCCTCGATTCCCATCTCTTCGAGGAACCGGCTTGCCCCGGATTCCATCCCAAACCGGCGGTCCACCCTGGTGAGTACCAAACGATCCTCTGCTCTCGTCATTCCAACATACAGCAATCGGCGCGATTCCTCGATCTCCAATTGGCGGTTCTCCCGCATCGCGTAATAGCCCGGAAGTTGATTGTCCTCCACCCCCACCACGTACACCCGGGAGAACTCCAGCCCCTTCGTCGAATGGAGTGTGAGCAAGTTGACTCGATGAGGATCGACGTCCGCACCCCGAGACGTCGATAGCGCCACGTGCTCGAGAAACGCCCCGACACTCGCCGCCAACGACTCGGCCCGACTCGCCTCGATGAGGGTTTGCAGCCGCGCCATGGCGGTGGGATAGCGCTGCGCCGCATCCTTCGTTCGTCGAATCTTGTCCATCAACTCCTTGCCTCCGAGCCGATGGATGACTTCCTCGACGGACGGTGCGCCAGCTGTGGTCCGTTCCCGCTCGGTGGCATAGAAATCGAGACAGTCAGAAAACCGACCCAGCGTAAAGGGGCGCGCGATGTCTCGCAGGACATGGTGCTCTTCGGGATCGGCCGGCCGCTGGTCGAGCGCCAGCGCCAAGCCAAGGTAATCCAGCAGGTTCACCAGTGTGGACTTGCGGGACCGAATCACCTTCTGCCGACCGAGCTCACGGCACACGGTGGCTAGTGTCTCGGCATCGTCGAGTGCGTGGTGCGCTCGTCCCACATCCACCCGAAAGCGCTCGGCGAGATCGGTCAGGCGGGCGCTGTCCTCGTACAACGACCGGGCCAGGGGAAGCGTGTCGAAGAACACCATCGACCCTGTACCACCCAACGGCTCTGCGGATCGCCGAAGGACGGGTACATCGAATTGTTGGCCGTTGTGCGCGACGAGGACGTCGTGCCCAACGAATTCCACGAACCCTCGCCACACCTCCTCGAAGGCCGGCGCGTCACGGAGGTCCTCCTCTGAATAGCCGTGGACTTCCCGCGCTCCCGATGAGATCGGCCGCGTCGCCCGGACCAGCGAGTGGAATCGATCCACCACCTCCCCACCCCGCACTCGCACCGCACCGATCTCCACGATATCGCACTCGGCCACGTCCTTGTCCGTGGTCTCCAAGTCAAACGCGGTGAAATCCTCCAACACGGATTCGAAGTCACGGCTCTGCACGAGCTGGAGCGCCTTGAAGAGACACACGGGCAACCCCAAGCGTCCCCCCTCTTCCGCTCCGAGGATCACGTCGTCGTTTGATTGGTCTCGATCGCCGCCTCCGCCGATCTCCGTGGAAACCCCGGCCGCCACCAGCATCCCTCGCAGCGCAATCTCCACTCCTCGTTGTGGCTCTACCAGGATGCGCGCGCTCCTCGCGAAGGCAACCCGCAGACGCTCGGCAAGGGCCGCCACTTCGGGGTGGTCGGCTGGATCACTCAGTTCATCGTGGCGTTCTTCCAGCGCGTTCCGGTACTTCCCCACACGTTGCGCCAGCAGCTCCTCCACGAAACCCGCAAGTGTTGTATGGGACTGATAGAGTGCTTCCAGGTTCTCAACGTGATAGATGAAGCGCCACGCCTTCTTGCCATCCGGGTCACCCTTGGTGCGTTGCCGCGCAAAGGTGCGCATAGCCGCGACCAGACTCTCCTCGTCCGACGTGACCGCCCGGACCTGATGGATCAGCGATTCCGGCAGGACTTGCTCGGCGAACACTTCCACCGCTATGGGATCATCCGGTAGGCTCACGAGCCGCAACGACGCCACGACGAACTTGATCACCTTGTCGTCGCTCAACGACCGCCCTCGCGCGAGGCGGCAAGGGACGCCGTTCGACACCAAGAACCTCTCGAGGTGCTCGCCCACCCGGTGCCCGCGGTACAACAGCGCGTAGTCACCCCACCTTCGGGCCTCGTGCTCGCCCCGGTCGACGAGCAGGTCAGTGAGAAGCCAGCGACCCTCGGCCGCTTCGTCGGCGAAGGAGTGCGCCGTCACCGCGTAGTGGGATTCCTTCTCCGCCCGAAGCTGCTTGTCGAACAACGTCGGATTGTGCTCCAACAGCGTCCTCGCCACGTCGAAGATCTGGCGCGAACAGCGTCGATTGCTCTCCAATACCACCGGCTCGAGAATGTCGAAGTCGTCTTGGAACCGGACCAGGATCTCCGGATCGGCCCCGGTCCACGAGAATATCGATTGCTCCTCGTCGCCCACAACAAAGAGATTGCCATGCTCCGCGACCAGCTGCTTCACCACGAAGTACTGCGCGCGGTTCAGGTCTTGAAACTCATCGACGAGCACATAGTCCCACCGTGAGGCCACGAGGCGAGCGACCTCTCGGTGTTTGGCGAAGAGGTCGGCGGTACGCGCAATGATGTCGTCAAAGTCGAGCAGGTTGCGGCGCGCCAGAATCGCTTTGTACCGGAGGAACAGTGTCTCATCCTCCGCCGACAGCGGGGAGTCTCGAAGGCGGTGGCGGCCGAACGAGTTGAGCAGGCTGGACCATCGGGAGGGATGCACTCCGATGCGCCGCAGGGTCTGTTGTTGGTAGCTCTCGTCCGCAATGCCGAACCCCTTGGCGAGGCCAATCGCCTCTCCATGCTCCCGCAGAACCTGCACACAGAGTGCGTGGAGCGTGCCGCGGGTAACGTCCTCCGCCGTGGCACCAAGCGCGTATTTCAAGCGAGCCGCAATCTCCTCGGCCGCCTTGTTGGTGAAGGTCACGGCACAGATCCGCGCCGGTGCGAAGCCCTCCTGCCCAACGAGGTAATTGACACGCTCGATGAGGCAAAACGTCTTCCCCGCGCCTGGGCCCGCAATGACCAACACGGCCCCGAGGGGCGCCTCGATGGCGCGGCGCTGAGCGGAAAGCGGTTCGTGTTGCACCCCTAGACCTTCCGGAGCTTCCACCGCCCCTTGCGAAATACCACCGCACTGATGACGGCGAGCGAGGAGAAGGCCAGGGTCAGCGAGAGGAACACGCCTTGCGGGCCCATCCCCAAGGGGTGCGCCAGCACGTAGGCCAGCGGGAGCTCGAACAGCCAGAAGCAGAAGAGATTGATGACGGTGGGAGTCCACGTATCGCCCGCACCGTTGAACGACTGCGTGAGCACCATGCCGTAGGCGTAGAACAGGAAACCCATGCTCACGATCCGCAAACACATGACGGCGTAGCGCGCCGGTTCCACATCCCGCGTGAATACGGTAACGATCTGCGGCGCGAAGATGATGAACAGCGCCCCAACGACTCCGAGAAAGGCCATGTTATATAAACCCGCCAGCCATACAGCCCGCTCCGCCCGCTCGGGTTTTTTCGCGCCGAGGGCCTGTCCCACCATCGTCGCCGCGGCGTTGCTCATGCCCCAACTGGGCAGAAGGGCAAAGATGATGACACGGATTCCAATCGTGTATCCGGCCAGCACATCGCTCCCGAACGCTGAGAGGATGCGGATGAGCCCGATCCAGCTCGCCGTTCCGACGAACACCTGAAACGTTCCGGTGCCCGAGAGGCGTACTAGCTGCCACATGACGCCGAGCCGGACCCCAACGTGGCGGGCGGCAACTCGGACCCGCTCCGATACGCGAGCCAGCATGTAGAACTGGAACACCACGGCCGTGCCGCGGCCGATGTTGGTGGCGACGGCAGCGCCTTTGATTCCCAACTCCGGAAACGGACCCACGCCGAAGATGAGCATGGGATCGAGCACGATGTTGATGGCGTTCGCCAGCCACAACACACGCATGGCTATCGCCGCGTCTCCGGCACCCCGGAAGATAGCATTGATCATGAACAGCAACAGGACGGTCGCATTGCCTCCCAGCATGATTCTGGTATAGCTCACGCCGGGCTCGATGATCTGCGGCGTCGCTCCCATGAGGCGCAACAACCCGGGCGCGAAGACCGCCCCGAGGATCCCGAGAACGGCCGCCACCGACCCACCCAACACGATCCCCTGCACCGCGGTGCGGGCAGCGCCATCCGGATCCTTCTCGCCGATGCGTCGTGCCACCATGGCCGTCACACCGATACTCAGACCCATCGCAACGGTGTACACCAACGTCATCATGGACTCGGTGAGGCCGACTGTCGCCACCGCCTCCGCGCCAAGCCGCGACACGAAGAACACGTCCACCACCGCGAAGATGGATTCCATCACCGTCTCCAAGACCATCGGGACGGCGAGAAGCAGAATCGCCCGGCCGATGGGGCCGGCCGTGTAGTCCTGGCGAGATCCCCTCACGGCTTCCCGAAGGGCCGGCCAGAGCTTGAACGGCTGCTCTTCTCTTTGAGTCTCTTGCGCGCGCGGTGCAGTCATGGTGTCGCAATGTACCAGGTGCAGGCAACGCCGCCCACCTGGCCTCTTTGCGGCTGCGGTCTAGCGGTCCGCCGCCTCCGCAAAGAAATTATTGACACCTAATTCCCTTGGGGGTTCCGTGAGGCGACTCCTCACTGTTGACAATGTCTTGATTCTTCTGCTGGCTTTCGTCCCGCTGGCCCTGGTGCTGGATTTCGTCTTTCACGCGAGCGGATTGGTGGTGTTCATCGTGTCCGCGTTGGCGATCGTCCCCTTGGCGGGTTGGATGGGACGGGCCACGGAGCACCTGGCGGCCCACGTGGGAGAGGGGGTGGGTGGGATCCTCAACGCCGCCTTTGGCAACGCCGCGGAGCTCATTATCGCCATCATGGCCCTACGGGCGGGGTTGTACGACCTGGTCAAGGCCTCGATCACCGGATCGATCATCGGCAATATCCTCTTGGTGTTCGGATTGGCCGCTCTGGCAGGCGGCATGCGCCGTGGCACTCTGCATTTCAACCGGATCGCGGCGGCCCTGGGAACCACGATGCTCCTTCTCGCCACGATCGCCCTCGTCATCCCGGCAATCTTCCATTGGGTGGCCGGGGAAGCGGCGCTGCTGAGCGAACAACGGATGAGTCTCGTGATCGCCGTCATCCTCATCACCACGTACCTTCTCTCCCTGCTCTTTACACTCAAGACGCACTCTCACCTCTATGTCGGCTCCGCAGAGCCACATGCCGACGAGATGGATCACAGTGGAGGTTGGTCGGTCACCCGATCGGCCACCGTCCTCTTGGCATCCGCCGCTGCCGTGGGGCTCATGAGCGAGCTGCTCGTGTCCTCAGTAGGACACGCCGGCGAGGCGGCCGGCATGAGTGAAGTCTTCATCGGGGTCATCCTCGTGGCAATCATCGGTAATGCCGCCGAGCATTCCACGGCCATTCTCGTCGCGCTCAAAAACAAGATGGATCTCTCGATCAACATCGCGGTGGGCTCATCCCTCCAGATCGCGCTCTTCGTGGCCCCGTTGCTGGTGTTCTTGAGCTATGCCATCGGTCCCGAACCAATGGATCTGTTGTTCACGACCATGGAGGTCGTCGCCATTGCGGCGTCGGTGGGAATCATGGCAGTGATATCGCAGGATGGAAAAACGCACTGGATGGAGGGCGTGCAGCTCCTGGCCGTGTATGCTATCCTGGCGGTGGCGTTCTTCTTCTTGCCGGCGTGAGGCGGGCCGCCTACTTGGCGGTCAAGAACGAGAGGATAGAGCCCAACTCGAAGGGATCCAACCTTTCGAAGTCGTCCGAGATGTCGATGAGCAATTTCGAGAGCACGACGCCGTCGAGAACCATGTAGTGGTATTCGACGCCCATCATGCGTTCGTCAACGATGGCACTCCGGAAATTGTTCTGGAATTCCTCCACGATGCTGTGAACGTTACCGATCGCCGTAGGCATCTTGAGGTCACCCAATCCTCGAAAATCCACATGGGCCGTGTCGATGACGACGGCGTGCCACCCCTTGTCGATGCGAAAGAACACATGGAGTGTCACGTGGCCACGGCTACCCGACTCGCTGCCCCGTTGCATGCGCTCTTCCACTGGAAGCGGATTGGACATGACCGCCACGACATGTGACTCCCGGGGAAGGTCGATCTCACCCGAGTCGACCTTGGCGGTGAACCCCGTTGGCGAAACGGAGAACGAAACAACGTGATGCGGCGTGGGGACCGCGCCCAGCACTGAGCCGCTGACCACGGCACAATTCACACCTGCCGTGTACATCGTCTCCGCCTTCTGCTTGGCAACGTCGTGGTCGAGATCCACCTGCCAGATTTCCGGCGCCGGGAATCTCACCCGCATGCCTGCCTCCGCCGGCGAGATCCCCAGACACTCCGCGATGATCGCGTGATCATGCTGGATGTCGCGGTGCGGCGGGTTGGAGACGATCAGGTGATAGTCGGCCATATCAGCCCACACATTAGCGATTTTCGAAGTGGCTGTCCACGCGAAAGCCCGTCGCACCGCTCCCTCATGCTACGACAAACCCCGAGGTGAATCACCCCGGGGCCACCCGAGCTATCGCTTCATGAAGGCCCGTTCACGAGCGGGCCTCTATCTCACCCCAGACTCAATGGCCACGCGAGTCCGGAGTAGTAGGCGATCATCAGCGCCGCTCCGGCAAGCGCCATGTCCTTCATGAAATGCACCATCTCGTTCGTCTGTGCGCCGGACTCCGTCTCCTTCCAGAAGGCATGCGTGAGCACCGCCGAGAAGAAGAGGAAGATCGCGAGCAATCCCGCTCCGATAAACCGATGCCATCCGAGGAGCACCAGCACCCCACCAACCAAGAACACGATTCCACTTACTGCCGTCCATGCCTTGGCCGCCGGCACGCCCTTCGAAGCCGCGGATGCGGACATGTCGTTCATCTTCACGAGACGGTTCAGACCACTCATGATGAACAACATGCAGAAGAGCACACGCCCCGCAACGTGCAGCGCCGTGCGAAAACCGTCGGAATAGAGGAAGTCCATTTCCCGAGCCCCTGAAAGGGTTTAGGGCAGAATGCGGCTTCCAGAAGGCACGCGCAAGAGGAGTCCGGAGGCTAGCTTCCCGCGGCCTCCAGGCTCACTTCGGGGTATCGCTGGGTGAGGCGCTCCATCTCACGAGGGTCGGCCCGGCCGATCAGCACGGCCAAGAACCTCACCACATAGGTCCGCACGATTTCCACGGCGCGGCGGGGGGCCACGGCGCCCACACCCTGGGAGGCCGGTCCGAACACCAATGGCAAGTCGGAGAAGTGGTCCGGGACGATTCCGGCAATCGAGGCCACATAGCTTCCCAGCCGGGCGCGACCCATCACCGTATCCCGCCTCACCACTCCTATGCTGTCCAGCATCGACCGATGCTGGTCCATCCACAGGACGGGGATGTTCACAGGGAAGCGGGTGTGGACGGACCGGGTGGTCCCGGCCAGGTTCACGACCCCGCGGATCCGGGTGTCGATCTGACCCGCAAATAGCGCCGCGGACCCGCCGAAGGCGTGACCCACCGCGAAGATCCGCGCGAGGTCCAAACGGTCGCCGAAGAACTCCGTTCCCACTCGATGCTCGGCACTGAGCTGGTTCACGACGAAAACGATGTCGGCGGCCCACTCCGTGGCCCCTTCCTCCCACGCGTGCTGCGCCTCCTGGGTCACGCCGAACGAAGAGCGCCAGGAGGGATGGAGCGGCTGGGCTCCCCGCCTCCCCAGCACGGTTGCAGCACTCCCGAAGCTGTGGTTGATCGCCGCGACGAGGTACCCCTGGCTCGCCAGCTCTTCCCCCAGAATGGTGTAGTGCATCGGGAGCGAGCCCAACCCATGAGACAACACGACCACGGGGAAGAGCGCCGGCTGGCGAGAGAGTGCGGGCTCGACCGTCGAGTTCCCGCGAACGCCTCCGACACGAACCACGTAGTCCGATCCCATGACCCGCTCCAGGCCCTCGAGACTCGGGACATACGGCGTCGGAGATCTTTCCGACCGCAACGCCGCCGGATACCAGATGGACACGTCGAGTACTCGGTGATCGTGGGGATCTCCGGTGAATCGCTCGAGGCGGGTCGAGTCCGTCCACTGCCTCACGGTGGTACCCACCGCAAAGGGTCCCGTTGGACGGGGCAGTTGGTCGACTTGCAGCGCGGAGGCGCCGCCTGCGCCCCCACCGCAGAGGACGAGGATGACACCGAGCGCTGCCGTGGAGCACCTCATGCTACGTGAGAACTACTTCGCGATGCGTTCGACGCGGAAGTACAGCTGTTGGGGCGGCTCGGGAAAGAAGGCATCCAACAGGAAGAGCCTCCCGGTGAGCTCCCCCTCGACACCCACCAGGCGGTACCGCGGGCCGCCGGCTTCGTTCTCCACCTGAACCAGCTCGCCGTCCCAGTCGGAGAACTGCGCGTCGGAGAAGGTGAGGCGGAACTCCTTCACGCCCTGGAAGCCCTTCCGGCTCAGCACCACTTCCAACATCTCCGGGATGCCACGGGCAAAGGGCTGGGCGATCATCCCGGCCGGTGGAAAGTCAAAGACCCACGATCCCGAAACCTTGTACGGCTCGACGACGATCTCTCTGTTTGCCGCGGTCTCGTTCATCCCTTCCCCAGCAGTCGTTTGGCCCGCTTGATGATATCCCCGGGGGTCTCCCCAGGCTCCGAGGGGAAGGTGATCCCCTGGCCCTCGATCCCCCACACCACGGACGTGCCCTCCGGCACCTCATCGGCATCGGCGGTTGCGTCGGAAATGACGTACGTCTTCCCGCGAAGGTCGAAGGGAATCTTGCCGTAGACGATCAACTCCGACGGATGAACCCCCAACGCCGCAGCGACCTTGTCCAGGGTCTCGAAGTCCACACCCGTCGTCGACCCTGACTCGATCCGCGAAATGGTGGATTGAGGCATACCGCACAACTCGGCGAGCTGGACTTGCGTGAGTCCCTTGGCGACCCGGAACTCCCGGAGGCGAATCTGAATGGCGGCCATGCTGAAATATATGGCGGGACGGCTATATTGACAATATTAGCTATAGGCTATATTATTATAGCGTCAACGCTATAGACTCAGGTGCGATGCTTTTCATGAGAATCCGCGGCCCTTACAGCCTGTCAGCCTTCGCGACCGTCGCGGTCGCCGCCCTGGCCTGCATCCCCCGTCCTGCAGTCGCCCAGCATCTGTCCCGGGACAGGACGGACTTCACAGGCAACCACCTCCCTTCCCAGACACACGCTCCACCCGGTTCGCTGGGGGCGACTGTCGGGGGTGGGATCGCCTTGGGAGCGGCGGGTCTCCTGCTCGGAGGGCTGATCGGAGCAAGTGCCGTCGACTGCTACGAGTGTGAGATGGCGGGAGCTTTCTATGGCAGCGTCACAGGGGCGACGCTCGGCATGGCCTTGGGTGTGCACCTGGGAAACAAGAGACAAGGCAGTTTCGTCGCCGATTTGCTGGTCGGGGCCGTGGTGTCGGGAGCTGGAACATTGGTCCTGATGTCCAGTGAAACCCCCGACGGCTGGCTGGTGGCACTCCCGATCGTCCAACTCGCGGGCATGGTCGCGGTCGAGCGCGGCGTACGCTCCCAACCGCAACGGCCACCAAGGAGGATCCGCCCCGTCGGGATCGGGGCGTTGCGAATTCGTCCGGTCTGGACCCGGGAGGGGGGGGGTATCGCGGGGTCGTTTGCGTTCTAACCGATGAAGACATGAACGGTTCTCAAAGGCAGGATTGCATGAACACTGTGAAATCTTGGCGAGCTGTCTCCCTGGCCATCACCATAGCCGCCGCCACATCGTGGGCCGCCAGTCCCGCAGCGGCGCAGCAGCCGGTTTCGGACGGTCTGAGAGTCCTCGCCGACACGACCGCTGTCCAGCAGGTCGAGCTGATGGACGGCACGAAGCTCCTCGGCCGTATCGTGGGTGTCGAGGGAACCGCCATCGCGTTTCGCACCTTGGGCGGATTCGACATCGACTTCCAACGCCGCGACGTGAAGGGCATCCGCATCGTCCGCGGCCAGCGCTACCGGGGTGAATTCTGGCCCGCAGATCCCAGCGACAGCCGGTTGTTCCTGGCCCCCACGGGGCGGGTTCCGGGCCATGGGCACGGGTACTTCGGGGTCTACGAGCTGGTCATTCCCTCGTTCGGCGTCGGGCTGGGCAAGATCGGGATGATCTCAGGCGGGTTCTCCGTGCTCCCCGGAGTCTCTCTCGACGAACAAGTCTTCTACATCGCGCCGAAGGCCCAGGTGTTCAACACCGAGTACGTCCAGGGCGCGGTGGGCCTATTCTGGGCCAAGACCGGTACCTCCGATGAGAGCTTCGGCATGGTCTACAGCGGCGTCACGGCCGGCACCGCGCGGGCGGCATTCTCCGGCGGCCTGGCGTTCCCGTTCTCGTCGGAGGACGGCTTTTTGGAGCAGCAACTCCTCATGTTGGGAGGAGAACTGCGGGCTGCCAGGAACCTGAAGCTCATCACCGAGAACTGGTTCGCCCCCGGCGAGGAGGAGTCGATCTGGAGCCTCGGCCTGCGCATCATCAGCAGCCGCATCACGGTGGAGGTCGCCGCGGCGACGACCAGTGAAGGGGGATTCCTACCGATCGTGAACTTCTCCACCACGTGGTAGCAACGTGAGGCAAGCGTCTCCTATTCGACGCTCAACATCGTCGGCGGCTGGTGTGGACTCTCCTCGGTAGGCGTCGTCGGCACGACGGGCCGATGACGCTTCCACCAACGGACCGCCTCCTCCTTGGGCCAGGGTATCGTGGCCTGTAGCTCCTGGAGGCGGGCATCGAGGGCATCGGCCGAGCCGATACGGACCGACTGGTCCTTCTCCAGTAGATCCAGAATCAATCGATCCAAGCCCTCGGGAAAACCGTCCCCCCCCACGTGGCGCGACGGTGGGTCGGGCATCGCCTTCGTGTGGCGCACCAGAATCTCGACGGGTGTGGCGGCTTCGAACACGGGCCTGCCTGTGAGGAGCCAGTACCCCACGCACCCCAGCGAGTACAGATCGCTGCGTCCGTCGATCCGATCGAGTTGGCCCTGCGCCGCCTCCGGAGAGGCGTAGGCCGGTGTGCCGTAGAACGATCCTTCGACCGTCAGATGCTGATCGGCGGCTTCGAAGTGCTCGTCTTTGACGAGACCGAAGTCCAACACCTTCACGACATCCACATCCCTTCCCTGGCGACAGAGGAAGATGTTGGCCGGCTTGATGTCCCGGTGCACAAACCCCTGTTCGTGCGCCTCCCCCAAGGAGTGACACGCTTGCCGGAGGATGTGGATCACGCGTCCCGGCGGCAGGGTACCGTGTTCATTGACCAGCCGACTGAGGTCGAGCCCGTCCAACAGCTCCATCACGTAGTAGAAAGTTCCATCGCTGGCATGGCCGTAGTCGTACACCTCGATGGTGTGAGGCGACCGGAGGTTCGCCGTCGCCTGCACCTCCCGCTCGAACCGCCGAAGTCGGGTGGCCCCGAGCCTCCCATCGGTCTCCTTGCTCCGGATGAGCTTGATCGCCGCCGCTCGGGCCAAAAGCCTGTGGCTTGCTTTCCACACCTCACCCATGCCCCCCACACCCAACTTCTCGGTGAGTTGGTAGCTCCCCATGTGACGCGCCTTGGCGACGTCCCGCCCCAAGCCATACACCACGTGGGCCGCCACCATGGCGATCCCCACACAGATGTAGGGCGGCGCGATGAAGGAGATGAGGTTGGTGAGTGGCGGCAGCTGCGCACCCTGCAGCGCGATGATCCCGAGCATCGCCGGCCGAGCCGACGCCGCCGCGGTGGCAGCCCAAAAGGCCTTCCACGGCGAGGATGGTGCAATCAGCGGGAACACGACGATCCACACCGGGGTCCAGGCGGTCCACGGCAAGGAGAGCATACTGGCGTCGAGAAACTCCCAGGCCAGCAACCCCCATTCAATGCCCACCGCGCCGACGAGCTCGAATACGAAGCCGGAAACCAGCAGGTGCGTGGGGCTGACCCACCCGGCTCGCAACGCAGTGAAGAAGACCAGCGCCAACGCGATGAACGCCCCGTTGGCGACGCGCACCCATAACCGGCCCGCGTGCTCGGCGAACTCGGGGGGAACGGGAATCAGAAACGCGCCGGTGAAGTAGACGACCGCATAGACCAACGCCAACACCGCCATGCGATCGCTGGCCTCCCGCAACATCTCCGCCGGGAGGCTATCGGTATTCATCGAGAACGACGTGCTCGGGCGGCGCATGGCGGGGCTAGTTGCCCTCCAACATCCTCTTGCGCTCCAACCAACTGACCCCGTCCGTCATCCACTCCGGCGCCGGCTCACCTTTCAGATAGTGTCCGAACCACTGGAGGATGCGCCGCTGGTAGTCGATCTGGTTTTGCTTCTGCCGCAGTCCATGGTCCTCACCGGGGTACACGAGCAGCACGAAATCCGTCTTGCCGGCCCGGCGCGCATAGTTGTAGAACTCCTGGCCCTGGCGCCAATCGACGGTCCCGTCGTCGTCCCCGAACATCATCATCATCGGCGTGTTGAGCTCGTGGACGAACGCCGCCGGCGAATTGCGGACGTGGGCGTCGAAGTCCTCCCAAAACGGGACCCCCATCCGCGCCTGTCCGGTTTCCCAGTGTCCGGTCTCCGGTAGGCCCGGTCGCCAGTGGATCGCCCCCATGAAACTGAGGAAGTTGGTGATCGGCGCTCCGGCAACCGACGCTGCGAAGATATCGGTTTGCGTGGGAATGTATGTGGCCTGGTATCCGCCCCAGGAGTGCCCCACCAGCCCAACACGCTCGGGATCGACAATACCTCGATCCACGATCGCCTTCACCGCACCTTCCACCGCCTCGACAGCGGACCGACCGGGATCCCGTCCGCGGTAGACGATATCCGGCAGCAGAACGAAGTAGCCGTTGTTGGTAAACACCGCATTGTTGTAGTAACTCCGCTCGGAAGGCGCCACGTACCGGTGGACGCTCGAGGAGAGGATCTCGTAGGTGTACACGATCATCGGGTACTGCCTGGAGGCGTCGTAGTTCGGCGGATACAGCAACGCCGCCTGAAGCTTCCGACCGGTGGTACTCTCGAAATCCACCAGTTCGGAGCGGCCCCACGCGAAGTCTTGCTGAAACGGATTCGACTCGGTGACCTGTGTGGCCTGGGCGAGATCGGGCCCCGCCGTGAAGTAGTCCGGCGAGTCGTCAAAGCTCTGCTTGCCATAGACGAACACGTCCGCGTTCTCGGCTCGAGTCAGCCCACCTACGAACCGGTCTTCGAACACCAGTCGCTCCGGCGTGCGGCCGATGCGCATCCTGGAGAAGCCGGTCTTCTTGGTCCATTCGCCCGAGAGACGCAGATAGAGGGGCTCGTCGGGATCGATACTCTCCGCCTCCCGGTCCAGCCGCAGGTAGCGGTGGATTACCTGCTCGTCGGCACCGTCCGTGAGTCGCCGGGCGTTGGAACCGTCCGGCTCCAAGGACCAGATGTCGTACTTGTCGTACACGAGGAGGGAGCGGTCTCCCGCCGTCCATCCCGCCAACCCCCTCGGTGGATACTGTTCAACCGGGTAGTCATAATCGACGTTGGCAAACACGGTGGGCACGTTCTCCGTGAGCTTCCGATGTTCATCCGCCGCGAGATCGTACAGCCAGAAGTCCCTGCCCTTGAAATACAGGAGGTAGCGCCCTTCGGGGCTTCCCCCGTAGAAGTGCCGCACGCGAGGGATGACCATCCTCCGCTCACCACTCTGCAGATCTACCAGATGGATGTCGTTGTAGGTACGTCCGAACATCGTTTCGAACGCATAGAGTTCGTTCTCCGTCTCCGTCGCGAAGCGGTCGCCCGGCACGATCCGGGTCGTCTCCATTAAATCGGTGCCAACCTGGACGAAACGACCCGAATCGATGTGCCACACAGCCAACATCGTCCGCTGTAGATCTCGTTGCTCCTGGGCCCGCTGCATCGGCATGATGCGGTAGTCCGCTGCATGCCAGATCTGCACGTCGGATTGCTCTTCCTCCTTGGTGTCCGGCGCCGTATCCGTCGTATCTGCTTCGGTGGTCTCTTCCTCCGGCTCTTCCTCGGGCGATTTCTCCCGAGGCCGTAGACCGAAGTACAGCGCGGATCCATCGTCCGCCCATTCCAGGTTCCGCTGTTCGGCAATCCGGATCGCCTCGGGGAACTCTGCTGCCTCCGAAGGATCGAAGACCTGCTCGGCCTGACGGCTCGATCCGATGTCCGTCCACAGGAGGATGACGTGCGTGTCCTCATCGAAACCCTCGTCCTCCACGCTGCGCAACACGGCGAGGTCGTTCTCGTCCTCGCGCCAGGCCAAGCCACGATAGGTCGCCGTAGACGACTCGAGAACGCGCAGGGACGCCGTTGCCGGATCGTAGACGTGGACGCCATTGCCCGTGCCGGTCTCCGTGGTGATGGTCATCGCCAGGACCGACCCGATGTCGGACCAGGCATACGACGACACGTTGCCGAAGTTCGACGTCGTGCCACCCTCCAGGTCCCGGATGAGAAGGTCGGCCACGCCACGCGGGCCACCCTCCGGTGGGTATCCCCGCGCCGCGAGATACGCCCCGTCCTCGCTGAAGGAGAACGACGCAATATCCTCGATCACCAGCTCTTCCCCGGAGGCGAGATTCAGAATCTCCAGCTTGTTCCGAACGGGTTCTTCCTGAGACGTGAGGCGTTCCCGCTCGTCGGACGACACGCCGACAGCGTACGCCAGCCATCGGGAATTGTTCGCGAAGCGTGGTGCAGTACCGTACGCCACGACACGCGTGGAGTCCCGGCCGAGGTTACGAATGCGCAGTTCGTTTTCTTCGTTCACTCGACGGACGAGATAGGCCAGCCAACCGCCATCCGATGACAACGTCGGCGCGCCGAGTGATTCCCACTGACCGTAGTCGGCGGGTTGTACGACTGGCTTGTCCTGGGCACTGGCGCCCCAGGGAATGATGAACAATGCCGCGATGGCAATGACTTGGAATTTGCGTTTCATGGGGACTCCATCTTCGTCGTGGCAGGAATGACTAAGAATAGGACGGAGTCCCCGCGAGGCCAACGGCGCCCTGCACCATGAAGAAGCCGTTACACACTACTCTCCCATGAAACGGCCCAACACGTGGCTCCACCCCTTGTCGTAGCCGTTCCACATCTGCTGCGCCTCGTCGCCGAAGGTCTCCCACCCCCGGTGCGTCAGCACCACCTCCGTTACACCGTCCCCTTCGTTGAACTGCACCTCGACCTGTTGCGCACTGCTCGGGTCGCGGCCCGGGTGCCACGTGAACACCACCCGCCTGGGCGGCTCCCACTCCTGGACGGTCCCCCACACCGACGTGTCCCCACTTTTCAGCGTCTCGACAATCCGTCCGCCCGCGCAGGTCTCGAAGGTCACCGTGTCCGCGTCTTGCTCGCCGACGGAGTGGGTCTCCAAAGGCCACCACGCGGCCATCCGCTCGGTGAAACGGGAAAACGCCTGATCCACCGATAGCGGTACCGTCACGGCCTTCACCAGGGGCGGGAGAGAGTTCTCGATGTGTTGCTGGGTCATTGCGCTGCTCCTTCGGGTGATTGAGACGCGCCATCGGCAAACGCCGCCAGCACGTCACTCCAGAACGACTCGACATATGCCCTGAGTGCCTCCAGCCCCTTCCGGCTCACGGTGTAGATGCGCCGGGTGCCCTCCCGCCGCACCTGGACGAGATCCGCCTCCCGGAGAACACGAAGGTGCTGGGACACCGCCGGCTGGCTGATGGGGAAGGCCCCGGCCAGCTCCCCCACCGAGCTGGGCGATTTGCCGATGCGCTCGAAAAGGGCACGGCGGGTTGGGTCGGCCAGGGCTTCCAGGGCCAATTCATAACTCATAGCTTATATAAGCTATCACTTATTATATCTACCGCAAGCCCGAAGCAATCCGTTTGGGGGATCGCAATCCCACATCCGAACCGGATGAGCCAAGTAGCGGCCCGTTTTCATATCTCCATAACAAATTGAAATAGAATGACTTATGTGACGTTGCCGGTTCCGGCACGCTCCCTGCGATGCCGGGCCTTCGGGAGACACCGCCGTCCCAGGTCATTAAAGGAATCGAGCAATGGACGTCCCTCGCGGGATAATGAAGAGTTCGTTTGAGCGACACGTGACAGCCGGATGCTGTGCCCTGTGGATGACCGTGAACCTCGCCTGCGGTTCTGCCGGAGGGTCCGAGGGGACCAACACCGTGCGGGACAGCGCGGGAATCACCATAGTCGAGACCCACTCCGCCGCTTGGGGCCCAGGCGAGGAGTGGCGGCTGGCCGACGGTCCCGGGACGGTCATTGGAGGGTCGGATGAGGAGCCCGGACAGGTGCTCTTCCAGGCCAACAGTGCCTTTCGACTCCCCGACGGCCGGATCGTGGTGGGAGACAACGGGACGTCGGAGATTCGCTTCTTCGACGAGCGCGGCGGATTCCTCGAGGCGGTGGGCGGCAAGGGCGAGGGGCCAGGTGAGTTCCGAATGCTCGAGCTCGTCGCCCGGTACGGCTCCGACTCCATCATCGCTTGGGACCGGAGGGGCCGGCGCATCTCGGTGTTCGACCGCGACGGCAACTTCAGCAGAACGACCACGCCGAACGGCATGGGCTATCAAGCCAAGTTGTTCTTCCCTGACGGCACGCTGCTCGCCAGCGACATGCGGACCCTCTATCCCGGACCGGGAGCCGAACTGCCCCTCGACGCCGTGGTGCGGCGCACCAGGGAGTTTGGGCGCTTCGGCACGGACGGTGCCGAATGGGGAACGCTGGGGACGTTCCCCGACGACGAGAACTGGAGCAGCTACGATGTAGACCACCCACACGTACAGTGGTACCTGTTCGGCAAGCGCACCGTCATGGCCGGCACGGGATCGACACTGTGGGTCGGAACCGGGGAGGCGTACGAGCTGCGCGGTTACGATCGGGACGGGAATTGGGTGAAGTCGATTCGCAACGCGGCGTACGAGCCGCGCCGGACCCGCGGATCCGACCTGGCAAACCGCGTCGCCGAGCTCGAAGCGGGGTGGGACGATGCCAACCTCCACATGGCCGCGGTGTTTCAGGGCCAGAACCCGCCCGAATTCATCGCTCCATACGACGACCTCGTGGCGGATATCCAGAACCACCTCTGGGTAAGACGGTACCAGCGCCCCGGCGAGCCTTGTGACACATGGGACGTGTTCGATCCCGACGGCCGCATGCTCGGCTCAGTCGAGGTGCCGTACGGGCTGACGGTGCTCGACATCGGTGCCGACTACGTCCTCGGCAGTGCGTTGGACGAGCTGCAGATCGAACGGATCGAATTCTACCGGCTGGTCAAACCCTGAGGCGCCGCTCACCGCACAAACGTGTGGGTGTACTTCACCATCATGGTCCGGTCGTTGGTGAGTGGTAGGAACGGATCCGTGCGTTGGCGGTCCAGGTTTATGCCGTGGTTGTACACCACCCACAGATCGTTGCCCTCTCGGAAGTTGTACCGAAATCGCACGTTGGCGGAACCGTAGTCGGCCGTGTTGCTGAACTGGACAAAGGCGTTGACCGACAATTTTGTATTCAACGAGACGCGGCTGCGCAGTCGAAGCAGATGGGCGTCGAATCCTTCATTCCGGTCAGGAAACCGCACGATGTTGACCTGATAACCGGCACTCAGCTCGAGAAATCGTGACGCATTCCAGACCGGGCCCACTCCGACGTTCGCCCTCCAGCCGTCGTAGAATTTCTGGATGCCCCAGTTGAATCCAGCGCGGACGAGATTGCCACGGCCCGTACTGTAATCCCCCTCGAACCGCGGAAACCGGTAGCTCCCCGCAGGGACCCTACTCTCTCCGGGGAGCAACAGCGGTTGCCTCAAGTCCTCGTAATACAGCTCGAGGTCCAGGCCCAGACTGGCGCCCGACTTCCACTGGAGGTCGAAGTCGTGCTCCATGAATGCAGATTCGACGCTCCCGTCGCTGTTGCGAATCGCCACCGATCCGAAGAGCTGAAACGGATCGATCCGTCGAAATGGACCGTCGCCGGTCGGGTAGTGAAAGTACGAGAACGAATACGAGAAATCGGAGAAATCCCGTCGCGTCACGAACCCCATCTCGGGGCGATAATCCCTGCCCGACCAGCGCCCACTCAGACCGTAGGTAAAGCCTCGATTGCGCACCCGGTTGAGCGTGACGTGCACCAGCCCGCTCGTCGTGAATCCAAATGCATCGCTCGCAATGATGGAGTCGTCGAACGACTGAGCCCACTTGACGGTCAGGTAGTCGTCTCCGGCTATTCGGAATGAGCCATCGAGCCCGTATGCGACATTATAGCTCCCGTCATCGCCGATCCGAGACGTGACCATGCCACCGGCGGTGGAGTATTGGTTGAAGACTCGGCGACGAAGGCGCAACACACCGAAGTTCTCCGAAGGCAACTCGTCGCTTCGCGCCGTCTGCATGTCGAGAAATCCAAGGTCCCAGTCCCCCACCCGCCCAACCAGTCGCGCGCCCCCCAAGATCCGAATGGGCTCGCCCTCGTGCAGCCCGATACGCCTGCTGTGGAACAACCGTGTGCTGCCGCCCGTGAAGAAGTCGAAGCTCCCCGAGCGCTCTTGAAAGAACTGGCGCTTTTCGGGAAAGAACAGTGAGAAGCGGCTCAAGTTGACCTGTTGATCGTCGGCTTCGACTTGAGCGAAATCCGTGTTGACGGTGAAGTCCGCGGTGAGGTTGGGGGTCACATTGTACTTCACATCTAACCCGGCTTCACGCGTGTCCTCCCCCTCCAGAACGTACTGGTCGTCGAGAGCATCCAGTTCCGCATTGTGCGCAACACCGCTCAACAAATATGGCGTGGCGTACACCGGTGTGTGCGTGTCCACATCTGCCAACACCGCGTCCCGTGCCAGGGACGGCCGTAGGTAGCTGAACTCCGGCGGAATCGCCGGAAAGATCTGGCGCTCGTTCTTGCGAGCGATGTACCGTTGAACGGAAACGGCCATTCTGACCAATCCGTCCCGCGCCTGGAACCCTAGACTGGTGAACGGAATCCGCATCTCGGCAAACCAGCCTTCGTCGTCCCGCACAGTAGCGACGTCCCAATGTGTGTTCCAGTTCCCGTTAATGGACCCTTGGGCGTCACCACTGATGATGGCATCACCGCGGACACCCGCCGGGTTGGTCCAAAACCAGAGCCCCGTATCATTGTCGTCGAATGGATCGATGAGCACGGCGAACGCATCGTCACCGCTAGCACGGTCTCGATAAAGGGAGTTCACCCGGATGCGAGTGGGATCCGAATCGAAGAAGCGACCCGCCACGTACAGGTACTCACGGTCGTGGGTGATGCGGATCTCGGTCCGCTCCGTCAACCCGCCCTGGAACGTGGGCTCATACATGGTCATGGGCAGCGGCGCAGCAGCCTGCCATCCCGGTTCGTCACTCCAACCATCCAGAACGATTGTTCCCTGAAGCGCCACAAGGAGCATTCGCTCCGTGACGTCGTCAGCGGCGCCCTGGCGCTCCTGTTGCGCCGACAACGGCCCCGCCGCCATCGGCGCCACAACCGTCGCGGCCACCAGTGAATGGCGCCACCACTTTAGTGAAAAAAATTTTTCATGTATGGACATGAGAAAACTCCGGTGCACTGAGTTGGAACGAACGTGGTGACCTGAGCACGCCTCTTGGTCAAGCAGCTCACCTCCTGGCTTCGCGAGACGGATTGATCTCGTCCAACGCCCACACCACCATCGCCCGTACCGCCGGATCGGGGTCTCGCAGCGCGTCGAGCATCGGGTCCAGCGCTTCGGCATTTCCAAGCATTCCCAGATTCCACGCCGCCAAGCGCCTCGTGCCGGCATCCGAATCCTGCAACCGGCGGGTCAACCCGGCGACGTCCATCGAGAACGGAACCGTGCCCTCGGGGCTCCAGTCCCCAACCCAGACCTCGTCATTCTCCCAAGGAATCCGTTGCCACTCCTCAAAGGCGCTTGCCCGTGCCGCCGCCGCCGCCTCTCCCTCGATCTCCCCCAAAGCCCATACGACGGAACCACGGAGTCCGTCGGTTCGCCGGAATGCCGCCGCCAAAGCGCTCACGGCGGCGGGATCTTCGATCTCGCCCAATGCCAGGGCCGACATTTCCCGGACGAGCACGTTGTCGTCACCGTCCAGGGCGTCCATCAGGGGCCGAATGGCGTCATGGTCTTTGATCTCGCCGAGCGCCCAGGCGGCCATCAAGCGGACATCAACCGATGCATCCTGCAGCCGCTCGATCAGAGGACTCACGCCGCGGTGGTCTTCCCGCTCGCCCAGTGCCCAGGCCGCCCGACGCCTCACGGTTGGGTCATCGTCCCGGAGGCGCTCGATCAATTGGTCGACGGACTGCTCGATCTCGTCGACCTGCAGGAACTCGACCGCCGCGACGGGCAGGGCTACGACAAGTGCGGAGAGCGTGAGAAGGGAGAGCCACCCACGGGTCGGTGTGGACCGATCCACGTCGCTCCGCATGACGCTGCGGACGCGCTCCTCGAGGCCCGATTCCCGCGCCATCGCCAGCGCCGCCGTGGGGACCGAATGCGCACGTGCCATTTCCAGAAGCGTTGTGGCATAATCCGCCGATCCAATACCGTGTCGCAGAATCTGATCGTCACACGCCCGCTCCCGTTCCATTTCGAGGCGCCGGGCCCCCACCCACACCAGTGGGTTGAGCCAATAGGCCGCCCGAACAACCTCCACGCCCCAGTGCACGATGTAATCCCAGCGCGCGACATGCGCCAACTCGTGCACGAGAACCGTGCGGGTCCGTTCCTCCGACCACCCCGTGGCTTCGCCGGGGACTATCACCTTCGGCCTCCACGCACCCACAGAGGAGGGCATCGACACCTCGTCACTGACCAACACGTCCACGAAACGTCGAATCCCGAGTTGCCTCGCGAGGCGGGCCGTGGTGGCCGCGAGAGCCGGTGACGTGAGCCTCGCAGAACGCCGGGTAAGTCCCCAAACCCGAATTGCGTCGACAGCCAGCCGCCCGAGAATCAGTCCGATACCCGCCAGCCATATCGCCATGACGACGGCGGCATACACAGACAGGTTGCCCCCAGGCTGCGGGGGACTGGCCACGCCCTGACCCAGCTCGGCAATGGCCGTGTGGAGGGTGCCCGGAATTACAGCCGGCGTGACGTCAGGGGCGACGGGGGCAACTGCCGACGCGAAACTCATCCGCACCGCTCCGATCCGCCAAGACGGGAGCACGGCGGAAAACACAGGCAGTGCGAGCAACATGGCGAACGCCAGGCTCCAGACGACATGGCGGATTGCCGCCGATTTGTTCTGCAACAACCACGCTACCCCTGCAGCAACGGCCAACACGACGCTCCCTTTGACCAACACGTCGGAAGCGATTTCCAATACTATCGATAACGGGGGGCTCCAGGACATCATGCTGTATCCTCTTCAGAAGCTTTCTCTTTTTCTATCCAGGCAGCGATCTGATCCAACTCGTCGGGGGACAGGCGGGCCGCCGACATATCGAGCAAAGTGAGAATGGCCTTCGACGGCGATCCCCCAAAGAACGTCTTGAGCACGTCGCGCAAGGCGGTTTTCGTGGCCCGGGCGTGCGGCACGGTGGGCCGATATACGTACCGGCGCCCCTCATCCCGATGGGCCACGTGCCCCTTCTTCTCGAGAATCCCCAAGGTGACCCGCACCGAGTCATAGCCCGCCTCGTCGCCCATCCTCCGCGCGATCTCGGCGACGCCGGCCTCCCCGAGCTGGTAGACGGCGTCCATGATCTCGCGCTCGCGGCGGCTCAGGTCGGCGTGCAGTGATTTGCCCATGTGTTTTCCTTCAGGTTCGAGCTGAAAGAAAATTTACATCTGAAATATTTTCTTCACAAGCCCCTGGCCAGGGTTCCGCTGCCGGCACCCGCTCCACCCTACGGACACAGCCTGGCCGGGTTGCAAAATTATCGAAAGACAATATATTGTCTTTCGATAATTCAACCTGCGAGAAACGCCGTGTCACCCAAGGGAGCCACCGGGGCCAAGCCCCTCACCAGTTCGGTATTCCATATTCTCCTCGCCCTGGCCGACGAGGAGCGCCACGGCCTGGGGATCGCCGAGGAGGTAGAGCGGCGCACCGGAGGCGCTGTCGAGATTGGACCCGGCACCCTATACAACGCCATCCGCAAGATGCTGGAATCCGGGCTCATCGAAGAGCCGGCCAACCGCCCGGATCCGGAGCACGACGATCCGCGGCGACGCTACTACCGCATCACGCGGATCGGTCGCAAGCTGCTCGAGGAAGAAGCCCGACGTCTGGACCGTGTCCTCGCCGCCGTCCGCGACAAAGCAGTCCTCCCGGAACGGCCCGCCGTATGACGACCACAATGCGTGTGTTCCGATTCCTCCTGTGGCTCTACCCACCGAGTTTCCGACGCCGTTTCGGTCCCGAAATGATGGCGCTCCTTCAGCACCGGTGGACGCTCCAGACGACGGGGAGTTTCTGGTGGTCGGTGGCCAAAGACGCCGCCCGCACGATCCCCGCCGCATGGATGGGTGTCATTCGCCCCGGCATCCGGACGTACCGGACACCGTTCGCGGCGATGTACCGACGCGGTGAACGGGACCGCCTGTCATTGGGCGGCCTCTTCCGGGACATTCGGTTCGCGTTGCGCAACCTCAGACGCACCCCGGCGTTCACGATCGTTGCGGTCGCGACCCTGGGCCTGGGCGTAGGCGCCAACGCCGCCATCTTCAGCGTGGTGAACGGCGTCATGCTCAAGCCCCTGCCCTACCCGGCACCGCATCAGCTGGCGATGATCTGGCAGACCGACCTCGAGCGTGGCGTGTCACACGGCGTCATGTCGCAGCCGGACACCCGGGACATCCAAACGAGCATGGAGTCACTCCGGGCAGCGGCGTTTCAGCGATCGACCACTACCGTGACGGGGTCGGGAGATCCGGAGGTGGTCACCGCCGCCCGGGTCACGGACGGGCTCCTGGACGTCCTCGGCGTGGCCCCGGTGCTCGGACGAGACATCCGCACGGAAGAAAGCGTGTCCGGCGGGCCCCGCGTCGTGCTCATCGGCAACGCGTTCTGGCAGGAGCGTTTCGGCGGACGGGACGAAGTGCTCGGAGCCACCATCGAGTTGGCGGGTCGACCCTACGAGATCGTCGGCGTGGCGCCGCCGGCATTCGACTTTCCAAACGGTTCCCAGCTCTGGCTGCCACTGTACGTCAATACGGAAGAATGCGGCCGGGGCTGCAATTTCCTGAGAGTGATCGCTCGACTCGACCCCGACGCAACACCCGAGGCGGCAGAGGCGGAGCTGAGCACCCTCGTCGCCCGCCTGCGCGAGGCTTACCCCGGAGAGTACACGGGAACGGGTTTCCGTCTCGAGCCGTTGACCGAGACGGTGTACGGAGACGTACGGGCGGGTCTCCTCATGCTCCTCGGTGCCGTGGGTATCGTCCTGTTGATCGCGTGCGCCAACGTTGCGAACCTGCTTCTCGTGCGGGCTTCCACACGGACCGGCGAGGTGGCCGTACGGGCGGCCCTGGGCGCCAGTCGCGGGCGGTTGATCGGGCAGTTGCTCCTCGAGGCCACCGTGCTGGCCGTGTTGGGGGGCGTGGTGGGACTGGGACTCGCGCGGGCGGGGCTCGGCTTCCTGCTGCGGCTCGCGCCGTCGACGCTTCCTCGCGCCGACGAAATCACCATCGACACGACCGTGCTCCTATTCGCCCTCGGCACCGTCACGGTGGTGACCTTTCTCTTTGGCTTGGCCCCGGCTTTTCGGTTGTCGCGCGTCCCGGTGGCCGAGGCGCTCAACCACGGCGGTCGTGGAGGGAGCGGGGGCAACAGCCCCCAGAGTTGGGCGCGCTCGGCGCTGTTGGTCGGCGAGGTCGGAATGTCCTTGATGTTGCTCTTTGGCGCCGGCCTCCTGCTCCGCACCTTCTCGGAGCTGAACGCCGTCGAGCTCGGCTTTGATCACCAACAAGTGCTCACGTTCGTGATCGCCTTGCCGGACATTCGGTACGAGACGCCGACTGACGCCGTGCTGTTCTTCGACACCCTCGAGGAGCAACTCAGGGGAATTCCAGGTGTCGAAGCCGTAGGGGGAGCGGTGGGCAGTCCCATGGGCGGCAACAATGTGGCCGGTTCCTTCGAGATGCTCGACAGACCTCCGCCCCCGTCGGGTCGAGAAGAAGTTGCAAGGGTCCGCTATGTCACCTCCGGCTATTTCGATGCCCTGCGGATTCCCATGCTGAACGGCCGTGCCATCAGCCCGGCGGACCGGTACGGTACAGCATCGGTTGCGCTAGTGAGCGAATCCTTTGCGGCACGGTACTATCCGGACAAGAACCCCGTGGGCGAGCAGTTGGAGCTGCATGTCAGCCTCGGGTATCCCGAACACGAACCCCGCACGATCGTCGGGGTCGTAAAGGACATCCGCTCTGCGAGCGTCCGGAGAGAGCCCCAGCCGGAGGTCTACGTGCCCTATGCCCAATCGGGAGCAGGCTTTCTCACGGTGGTGGTGCAATCGAATCCCAGCCTGAGCGATCCCCTCCCTGCTGTTCGCGCTACCGTCCGCCAGGTGGACGCCAACATTGCGATGCGCGACGTGGAAACGCTCACGACAGCGGTGGAGCGTTCATTCGGACCTGCACGATTCTATCTGTTCCTGCTGATGATCTTCGCAGGAGTAGCCGTGGCGTTGGCGGCCATTGGATTGTACGGGGTGATCGCGTACCTCGTGTCGGGGCGCACCCGGGAGATCGGTATCCGCATGGCGCTAGGCGCCAACGGCCGCAACGTCGTGCGCATGGTGCTCGTGCAAGGCCTCCGCCCGGCGGCGATCGGCGTAGCATTGGGCATTGCCGGAACTCTGGTTGGATCCAGAGTGCTCACCTCGTTGCTCTTCAACGTCACGCCGTGGGACGTCGCTACGCTCACGGCCGCCACCGGAATCCTCCTGGGTGTGGTCGTGGTGGCGATTCTCCTACCCGCCAGTCGCGCCAGCAAGATTCCTCCGGTGGAGGCGCTGAAGCTGGAACGGTGAAACCCCAACAACCAGACAGCAGGGGGCCCCCGCGATCGGCCGGGCAGGGGCCCCCTCGGTTACGACGATCTACCTCCCGACCGCCTCTAACACGTCTCCCACCAAGGTGTTGAAGTAGCGATTGAACCCCTGCGCGCTCGGTCCCAACCGTACGATCACCATGTCCCTTGACGGGATCACCATCGTGCGTTGGCCCATGTATCCGGCCGCCCAATAGGCGTCTGCCGGTGCCCGGCTCATCGCCCCGCCGCGATTCAACCACCAAAGTCCACCGTACCCCTGACGCGGGTGGGCGGGGGCCGGTGTGGTGATGAACTCGGTCCAACCTTCCGGCAAGATCCGCTCTCCCTCGAACACGCCACCCCACAGGTGCAACAGGCCGAAGCGTGCCCAATCCCGGGCGCTCCCGAAGTCATACCCGGTCATGATGAAGTTGCCGTAGGAATCGGTCTCCAACACGTAGTTGCGGGCGCCGATCTTGTCGAAGAGATGGCGCTGGGGAAACGTGAGGTAGTTCTCACCGCGGCCTTCTACGGTTTGACGGACGATGCTGCCCAATGTCAGCGGATCGCTGTTCTTGTACCGCCACTCCTCGTCTGGTGCAAAGGCGGGAGGCTGGTTCACCGCGTGCCGAAAAACGTGGGGTGCGCCGAAGTAAATGAGGAAGTGTTCGTTCTCGGGTGAATAGGACTCGGGTCCGTTCAAGCCGTAGTTCTTGAAATCCAACCCGCTGCTCATCCGGAGGAGGTGAGCGATCGTGATCGCTCCCCGGTCGTCACCCGGCGCGCGCCACTCGGGAACGGGCGCGGGATCGTTCCAGTGGAAGTGCCCCTGCTCCACCAAGACTCCCACCAGCGCCGCCGTAATGCTCTTTCCCATGGACCAGCTGATCTGGGGAGTGTCCTCGGTGAAGCCTGGTGCATAGCGCTCGCCCACGATCCTTCCTTTATATACGACGACGATGGCTCGGGTATTCTGCTCCGGCTGCGCCATGCCCCAGTCCAGGGCCTCGTCGAGTGCCACTCGTCCGGGATCCCCAGGCAGCGGTTCGGTGGCATGCAGATCGCCCATGGGCCAGGGCTGCGTCAGGGGATCCCGCAGAATCGACGACACGTCCACCGGTGTGAAGAACACGTCCGATTCCCCGCGGGGGAGGATCGTGCACCCCTGGTCGTCGTGGTATCTGGCCGAACGGGCCGGGATCCCCTCCCCCGTCACGGTGACAGCGGTACGGTCCCAATCCACATCATATTCAAAATCCGCTTGCCAGAGAAATGCAGGGAAACGAGCCAGATCCTGCGCCAACACCGAGTCCGGCGTTCGCTGGTAGTCGCGCCCCACGACAAAGACGCCCGAGCAGATGTGGTGTGCACCGATGGCCGCGGCGTACTCGCGCTGCTCGGGCGTAGGGCTTTGCGCGTACACCCCTGGCACGGGCGCTGCCACGAGGAGCAAGGTGAGGGGATTGAATTTCGGCCGAATGGAACGCAAAGGGATCATTGCGGTACTCACAACAGTGGGGAGTGCTAACCTATCCCCTCGGCCGCGGAACGGCTAGCAAGCATGGCCGGACTTCGCTGACCCGGTAGCAAAGGTCACACAGCGCCCAGCCTTTGTAGGAACCGCACGTCCATGAAAGGCTGATGGTGATTCACGTGATCCAACAGAGCAGTGGGACCGCCACTCGGAAGGTCTCACAGACCGCGGCCCTCTGCTGTGCGATGGCCCTCTCCGGATGCGGTGACCCCCTTGGACCCCCTCCGATCTCCGAGGCGGCGGCCGCCTATCTCGATCGCGCACTCGACGTGATGGAAGAGCACTCCATCAACCGGTACACGATAGAGTGGGGGCCGTTTCGCGAGCGCGCGTTTCTCTTCGCCGTGGGGGCGCAGACCCCCGGTGACACCTACGACGCCATCCGCTTTGCCGTATATCAGCTCGGCGACAACCACAGTTCTTTTCGCGAGCCATCCGGCGCCGGCCAGGCCGCACCGCCCGCGCCACCGTCCGGCACCCCGCCCAATCCAGATGGACAGCTCCTCGAGGGGCGGATCGGCTACGTGCGACTCTACGGATTCTCCGGATCCGAATCGGTCCAGCATGCCGACACAATCCAGGGGACGATACGGCAGCTCGATTCTCCGGCCATCTGCGGGTGGATCGTCGACGTCCGCCTCAACACCGGTGGCAACATGTGGCCCATGGTGGCCGGCATCGGACCAATTTTGGGAGAAGGGCAAGTTGGAGCCTTCGTGGACCCGGACAGCATATGGACCCACTGGTTCTACGACAACGGTGGAGCGGGTGTGGTTCCGAATACACGGGTCAGCGTGAGCGGGACTGCTTACGAGCTCAACACCCCGGAACCCACCGTTGCCGTTCTTACCGGCCCTATAACCGCAAGCTCGGGCGAGGCGGTGGTTGTGGCCTTTCGAGAGCGGCCCAAGACACGGAGCTTTGGACAGGGGACGTACGGAGTCTCTACCGCCAATTCTCTCTTTACCTTGAGCGACGGCGCCGAGCTCATCCTCACCGTCTCGACGTTGGCTGACCGCACCCGACACATCTATGGCGGAGTGATCGAGCCCGACCAGTTCGTCGACGGCGAGGTTGCCGACGACCCTGCGTCAGGAGACGCCGTCGTGGATGCGGCACTGGCCTGGCTCACGTCATCCGACGACTGCGGGGGTGCGCAGTGATCTACCGCCAATCTCTACGCGCCGTAATCGGCGGTATGATGCTGGTCGCATGTGGTGATGCGACGGGGCCGGACTCGGAGCGCCTGATCGCCTACGTGGCCAACTTCGGGTCGAACACCGTATCGGTGATCGACGCCCACACCGACTCTGTCATCGCGACCGTCTCCGTCGGCACCCAGCCGCTCGCAATTACCGCAACACCCGACGGGCGCTTCGTCTATGTCGGCAACCGTCTCTCGGAAGATGTGAGCGTCATCGAGACAGCGGGCCACACAGTGGTCGCCACCATCGCCACGGGACCGGCAAGCCTTGGGATAGCGGCGGACCCCACTGGTGACTTCGTCTACCAAGCCCTCCGCGGTGATCGGGAGGCGGTGGCGGTGATCGCCACGGCCACCAATACCGTGTCGGCAACCGTTGGTGTGGCAGGACATCCCGAACACATCGAGTTCATGCCGCACGAGTCGCGGGCTTACGTGGCCCACACCTCCGGTTTGTCCGTCATCGAAACGACCACCCATACCGTCATTGGTGACATCGATCTCCGCGATGTCATGGCGCAACCGCTCGGCCTGGCGTTTTCGCCCGACAACAGCCTCCTCTATGTCGGGAGTTATGACCGGAACGGTTGGATCGCGGTCATCGAGACCGCAGGTCACACCGTGGTCGACAGTATCATCGGCACCCCATATGCGCTGCAGATTGCCCCCGTCCACGACGGGGGAATGGCGTATGTTCCGCTGGCCAACTTCCCTATTGCGGTGCTGGACCTTGCGAGAAACGAGCTGCTCACAACCGTGACGGTCAAGTCGTGGGGGTTGGCCCCGATACCCGGTGATAACCTCGTCTACGCCACTAGCATGCCCGACAGCAGCCTTGCCGTGATCGATACACGGTTCCACACCGTGGTACGGACGGTCCGGGTGGGAGCGTCCCCAACGAGAATCGCCATCGCGAGGATCCAGCGGTAGCGCCTCAAGCACGACCCCGTACAGCCGACGAGGGCTCCTCCGAAGCACTCGCGGGTAGTCATTAGCTACACCCGCAGCCCTTGAACGAGGTCACCGATGATCCGCAGTACACTATTCCGACTGGGGACAAGCGCCATAGTCGCCACCCATGTCCTGGCCGGTACCCTTGCCGCCCAACTCCGCCCCGAAGCCGGGACCTTGGTGGTAGTCAATAAGCGCGCCAACACCGCCAGCGTCATCGACATCATGTCGGGCGAGACGGTTGCTACACTCCCGACCGGGAGGGGGCCTCACGAGGCCGCCATCTCCAGCGAGGGCCGGTGGGTCGTGATCACCGACTATTCCAGCGGGAATTCCCTCACCATCATCGACGTCGCACAACCCGCGGTCGTGCGAACTGTCGATCTCTCCCGCTATCCCAGACCCCACGGCATTGCATTCCTGCCGGGTGACAGCTTGGTGGCCGTGACCTCAGAAGCTTCGCAGAACGTCGTGTTCGTACGTGTTGCCGACGGAGCGATTACGGGCGCCATCTCCACCGGTCAGGGCGGCTCCCACATGCTCGCCGTCGTCGGCGGCGGGAGATGGATCTACACCAGCAACGGCGCGGGGACGGTCTCCGAGTTGGATGTGGTGAACGGCCGGCGAACTCGTATCCTCGATGTGGCTCCACAACTCGAGGCCATCACGGTTACGCAAGACGGTCGGGAGGTTTGGGTGGGAAGTAACCAACGGGGAACGGTGAGCGTGGTGAACACGCAGACTGGCGTAGTGGAGGAGACGATTCCCGACTTCAGCTGGCCTTACCGCATCTTCATCACCCCGGACGACGGCCTGGCCATCATCCCGGACCTGCGGTTGCACACCGTCCGCTTCTTTGACCGGGGAACCAAACGCGAGCTCGATATGCTGGAGATGCCAGGCGCCGGTCCGCAGGGGCTCACCATGGGTGGGGACGGTCGGACACTCTACCTGTCTCTCAATCAGCAGGATCGTGTGGCAGTCATCGACCTGGAGACCAAGACGGTCACCCGGTACATCGAGACTGGAGCGGGCCCCGACGGTATCGTGTACTCGCCGTTGGCCTCGAAACGCTGAGCGGACGGATGTGCGAGCTAAACCTTGGTTACGCCGCGGGCCGCAGGCCCTTTCTCCTCTTGGACGATCTCGAATTCCACCTTGTCACCCTCATTCAGGGAAGAACCCTCTGAGAGCTCCGAGTGGTGCACGAAGCAGTCCTTGTCTCCCTCGTCCGGCTTGATGAAACCAAAGCCCTTGGTCTCATTGTACCATTTCACCGTGCCTGTGGTTCGCACTGCCCGCTCCTGGTCTGAACTAGTGGCCTGCAAGAAAGAAGAACGGGACCCGGCCATTGACCAGGTCCCGTTCCAAACTGTTCGCTGGTAGTGTCCACAAACCGCACCGGCGGTCCTCGCCAGATAATGAAAGCCTACCGGATAGGTCCTCCGGTGTCAATCAAACGGCTTCGCTATCCCGCTGTTTCGTGAGCAGGCGCTCGGTAAAGTCGAGACGTTCCTCCAACTCGCCGATGTGCCTCGACTGCTGATCCTCTAGCTCGGCGATCTGCTGAATGTGCCGGTCCTCGAGCTCAGCGATCCGCCCGTCGAGCTGTTTCTCGATGCGGCTCACCTCTCCACCGGCCCCCAGCTTGTCGGCGCGCCGGGCTTTGATCCAGATCGGCGCGCAGGTCGCCCACACGAACATGGCGGAGAGGATCACCGGGGGCGCTTCCCAGGCGACGCCGCTTGCGAGCAGGATTCCACCAAAAATGGTGCGCCCGAGGAGCTGCTTGGCGACCTCCAGACCACCCCCTCCCCTCGAGCCCCCACCCCCATGGGCCAGGTGTCGAGATTTCCCGCTCCCCACCGGGTAGGCGCATTCGGGACACGCCGCGGCTTTGCTGGAGACCTCCCTCCCGCATTCAGGACACTCGATGAGCATGGGTCTTTCTCAGAAGATCGGTTGAGTAAGAATAGCCTGCCAAACCACCATACGGCACGGCCTTACGGCAGTTTCACGCACTGGAACGTGCGGTGAAACTTTCCCTAAACAGTTTACGTAAATAGTTTATGTAAACCATTTAGGTCATTGGGAGATCTAAGAACACATGACGACCCCAGACAGAAAAGCCGGCGCGGGAGCCCTCTACGGCACCCTCGAAGTCTTGATCCTCAACACCCTCAAGGACCACGGGACCCTCCACGGACTGGAGATCGCCCGGCTCATTCGGGATCGGTCGGAGGAGGTGCTTCAGGTCGAGGAGGGCGCCCTCTACCCGGCCCTGCACCGCCTCCAGCGGCAGGGCCTCATTGAGGGTGAGTGGCACATCTCCGAGAAACGGCGCCGGGCCAGGTTCTACCAGATCACCACGGCCGGGAAGAAAGCACTCAGGAGCGAGCTCGAGAATTGGATCGCGCACGCAGATGCCGTGAGCAAGGTGTTGGGCCTCCGCAGGGTATGACGACATGAATTCCCGACCCGGATGGCGGCCGGTGCACCACAAGATCGGCGATCCCGAGAGCGACATCGAGTTGGAGCTGCAGTTGCATCTCGAGGGTCGGGTTGAAGAGTACGTCGCCACGGGCATGACGGAAAACGACGCACGGCGGCTGGCCATGGAGCGGTTTGGAGAACTGGACCACATCGCCTCGCAGTGTCGCCGTGCGAATGGAGTGGAACGCAGCGCACTTACTCAACAAGGGAAAGCCGCGATGAGCGCAATGTGGCAGGACATCCGTTACGCCGTCCGGACACTCGTCAACCGGCCGGGATTCACCTCAGCGGTAGTCCTCACGCTCATCCTGGCCATTGGGGCAACCACGGCCGTCTTCAGCGTCGTGAACGGCGTGTTGCTGCATCCGCTGCCGCACCCCAATCCGGAACAACTGGTCTTGGTGCACGAGGTCGACGCCCGCTCGGGATTCCTCGAGCTGCGCAACCGGGTCACGGCGGCCAACTTCGCCGATTGGAGAGAACAGCACCGGACTTTCCAGGGCATGGCCGGATTTCAGGATTGGGCCGTCACCTTCAGGGGGGACGGCGATCCGGAGCGCGTGTCCCATGCGTCGGTGTCGTCCAACTTCTTCGAGGTCTTGGGGATCACCCCGATCCTCGGACGCGCTTTTCTCCCCGAGGAAGAGGAGCCCGCCAACAGCGGAGTCGTCCTCCTCAGCTACCGATTCTGGCAAAGTCACTTCGGTGGTGATTCGTCGATCGTGGGTCAGGGGGTCGGCATCGGGTCCGGGAGCTTCACCGTCGTCGGAGTGCTTCCTGCCGGGTTCGACTTCCTCGACCGCGATCAGGCCGTGTTCACTCCACTTTCTCTCAGCTCGAACATGTACCAGAACAGGCGATCGCATATTCTCTGGGTGGTCGCCCGAATGCAGCCTGGTGTCACGCGCCAGACCGCGCAGCAGGACATGGACCGCGTGGTGGACGGGTTACGGGAGGCCTATCCCGAGTTCCTCTCAGGGTGGGGTGTCAACGTCGAGCCTTTGACCGACGCGGTCGTGGGCAACATCCGCCCTGCCCTGCTGGTATTGCTGGGCGCCGTGGCGTTCGTGCTGCTCATCGCCACGGTGAACGTAGCGAATCTGATGCTGGCCCGGACGTCCGCGGAGCAGCGGGAAGTGGCCATCCGGGCGGCGCTCGGCGCGGCACGTGGTCGGCTGGTACGGCAGAAGCTCACGGAGAGCATCATCCTGGCCGTCGCAGGGGGCGCCGCCGGGGTCCTCGTGGCCTCCGTGGCAACCCGGGCACTCCTGGCTGCCGCTCCGGCGGGCCTCCCCCAAGTGGATCAAATCGGCGTGGACGGACGGGTCCTGGGGTTCGCGCTCCTCCTGTCGGTGGTGACGGGCCTGCTCTTCGGGGTGATCCCGGCAGTCCAGGCGTCGCGCCCCGCGGTCTCGTCCTACCTCAAGGAGGGGAGCCGCGGGTCGACGGGTGGGCGCGGGCACCAGCGCTTGCGGGCCGGGTTTGTCGTCACACAGCTCGCATTCTCTCTGGTGCTCCTCATTTCCGCCGGCCTGATGATGACGACCTTCGCCCGCCTCATGCGGGTGGATCCGGGTTTCGACCCAGGTGGAACGCTCACGCTGCAGATCACCCCCATGGGCCGCGACTATCCCACGGTGGAGGAGCAGACCGCCCACTACGACCGCCTGATTCTCGAGTTGGCGAGCCTGCCCCAGGTCCGCCAGGCCGCGGCGACGAACTTCCTGCCGCTGCGCGACGACGAGGCCACGTGGAGCGCCTTCATCCAGGGCCAACCCATGGACCGCGAGGGCGTCAAGCGCGACTACGGATACCACGGGGTGAGCACCGACTACTTCCAGACGATGGGCATCGCCCTCAAGCAGGGCAGAGCGTTCACGGACTTCGACCGCGCCGGGGCGCCGCCGGTCATGATCGTCAACGAATCGTTTGTGCAGCGTTTCTTCCCCAACGGGGAATCCCCCGTCGGGCAGCGGATGAGCATCAACGGCCGGGAATCCATTTGGATGGAGATCATCGGCGTCGTGGAGGACGTGCACCACTATTCGTTGGACATGGAGCCGCTTCCGGCCTACTACGGACCGTACACACAGGTACCGTGGAACTGGTTTCTCGGCGTCATGAACCTCGTGGTGCGCACCGACGGCGACCCCGTCGCCATGATGTCGTCCGTCCGCCGGGTGATCCGCACCATCGATCCGACGATCGTGGTGAGCGAGGTGCAGACCATGCGCGACAACGTCTCGCGGTCGGTGGCCCGGTCTCGCTTTGCGATGATCCTGTTGGGAGTGTTTGCCGCGGTCGCGCTGTCGCTGGCCGTCGTGGGCATCTACGGCGTGATCTCCTACTCGGTGGGACAACGAGGCCAGGAGATCGGCGTGCGCATCGCCCTCGGCGCGGAGCCCCCCCGCATCGTGGGGCAGTTCCTGCTGGGCGGCATGAAGCTCCTCGGTGTTGGGGTCGCGGTGGGTCTGGCGGGGGCGATCCTCTTCACACGCTTTCAGGCGAGTCTGCTCTACGGTGTCGAGGCGGTCGATCCGCTGACCTACGGCGCGGTCACCGCGGTACTCTGTGCGGTGGCACTCCTGGCAACCTACATCCCCGCGCGGCGCGCAAGCCGCGTGGATCCCATGACGGTGTTGCGAGACGAGTAGGCCCTCCCATCACGGCGCCTTGTCTCTTTCGGTCGTCCGCCGCGTTAGGGTTTATTCCAATCGAGACGCGAGCCCCACGACGACCGCCGGGGCAACACGATGCCAGAACAGGCCGGACAGCTGAGTTGGATGGATCGCGGGAGGTGGCGGAGGCCCTCCCGGGTCGCCGCCGCAGGCCGACGCCTTCTGGCGGACGCGATCGACAACCCAAGAGACTCTCACACCAATTTCACGTTCAGGAGCGCGCCAGGGCTCACACACTGTCGTACGGCGCACCCTTGACAATATAGCGTTTACGCCATATTATTATAGTGTGAACGCTATATTGACCGGTTGAGCCCAAGACGGCCGGTCCGGGAAGCCACCGGCCTCACTGTGAGCCACGGACGGGCGGGAAGAGTGGGGATGTCATCCCACCCACCGACGCCTACATTGGACAGGGGCATGAGCGAAATCCACCACTGGGAAGATCAGGCCACCCGCCGGGCCACCGTCGCATTGCTGGACGGGGCCCGCCCCGATGTCTTCAAGTTCCTGGCAAACGCGGGGGACCTTCCCAACTCGTGCCGCTACCTCGCAAGCGGCGGGCCCGTTCCGGCCACCACGGCCTTTCCATCCACAACGGGGGTGGCCTACCTGCCGTTCTTCACGGGCTGCTATCCCGGAACCTGCGGCGTGCCGGGAATCCGGTGGCTGGACCGAGCCCGGTACACCGGGAGATGGATACGCGACCGGTCCTACGTGCGGAACTACTGCGGGCCACAGGGCGGCTGCTTCACCACCGACGTGTCCGAAGGCGTCCCCAGTCTCTTCGAGGCGGAATTCGACTCGGTTGCCCTCTGCACCCCGTTCACACGGGGCCTGGGTCCAAAGCGTGCCCACACCGCGTTGCCGCGCCTCGTGTTCGGCGGCTTGGCGCACTACGCGCCCAAGGCCTACAAGACGTTCGACGCGGCCGTGGCGCGGGGTTTTCTCAAGGTGGCGGGAGAGGACCATCGCTTGGTGTTCGCGGTCTTTCCCGGCATCGACGGCATGACCCATTCCTACGATCCTTGGCATCCGCGGGTGTTGGATCTCTATCGCCGGTTCGACCAGGCGTTGGGTCGCTATGCGGAGGCCGGGGGGTTGGGCGGCGACCACCTGCTGGCCGTCGCATCCGACCACGGCATGACCCGAATCGATCGTCACGTATGCATCAGCCGAGAGCTCGAGGCGGTAGGACTCCGTGTCCTGCGACACCCCAAACTGTGGCGTCGCAATCCGGACGTGGCCGTGATGGTCTCGGGCAACGGAGCGGCGCAGGTGTACCTCACTCCGGGTCGTCCGCGGCACCAGCGGTGGTCCATTCCGGAGATCGAGAGTGGTGACGTCCCGGACAGCCCTCGTTGGCTCGTCTCGCACTTGGCCGACCTCGACGGAGTGGCCTTCGTCGCCGGCACGGACGGCGACGACATCCTCCTGGTTTCCAGCGCCGGCCGAGCGAGACTCCGTACCCTGGAGAGTGGCGCAATCGCCTACACCCCAATCACGGCTGACGTTCTCCAGATGAAATGCATGGCGGCCGTACACTCGTCGCGTGATTGGCTCAACCGCACGTACAACGGTCCGTTCCCCGACGCCCCCACACAACTCACACAGATCTTTCGGTCGGCGCGATGCGGGGACCTCGTCATTTCGGCGGGACCCCTAGCCGATCTCCGAGAAGAATGGGAGATTCCGGAGCATCGCTCCGGACACGGGAGTCTCGTGGGCGAACACATGCGCTGCCTCATGGCGCTCAACCACCCGGTTACAGGACCGATGCGTACCGTGGATCTCTTTCCTTACGTCATGCAACACTTGGGCCACGCGGTGCCCGAAGGAATCGATGGTGTCCTCGTGACCGATCCCAAACGTGCCCTCCAGCCCGCCGCATCCTCTTAAGCGTCGCTACGGCGACCTGGTGTGGGATGGGATCGTGCGCGGCTCGGGCGTCGCCGCACTGACCGCCATCCCCTTGGTCTATCTAGTGCCGGCATCGGGGGCGCTCGTGGCCTTCGTGCTCGTGACCATCTGGGTGAACGGACCGATCGCGCCGTTACTCCCGGCGACATACGAGCCGGTGCTCATGATGTACGGGAGACTGTATCCACCTTTGGCGGTCGGTTTCCTCGGCATCGCCGGCACCCTCTACGTCGAGTTTTTGAACTACGCCTTGTACCGGAGGATTCTCACCACCCAGACCTTGGCGCCGGTCCGCGCGTCCAATGTGATTCGGAAGCTGGATGGGCTCTTTTCCCGGGCCCCGTTCTTCACGGTGTGGTTGTGCAGCTGGTCTCCGCTGCCCTACTGGTCGGTGCGATTCCTGTCTCCCCTCACGGGGTTTCCCGTCTCGCGCCACCTCCTGGCAACGTTCCTCGGCCGGTTCCCCCGGCTGTGGTTCTTTGCCGCGCTGGGCGTGTGGTGGGGTGTGGACCTCAGGATCATGGCCGCCATAGCCGTGGGGTCAATCGTCGTGGCGTTGGTGGTGTGGGGGGCGCGCGGGGGGCCGTCGAACCGCGACGGCCCGCGCGTCTACTCCTGTGACCCCCTACCGATCCCGGAGGACACGTAGCACCAGGCGTGACGGGTGTTCCCCCGAGCGGGAAACCGCTTGCGTGGCGGACTGGAAGTCCGACGGCCGTGCACGGTAGATGTCCATGAATCGCTGTGGGTTCCTGTCGTACACCGGAAACCACGTGCTCTGGATTTGTACCATGATGCGGTGACCCCGCCGGAATGTGTGGAACCGATCCCGCAGGTCGATCTCGTAGGCGGTGATCTCCCCTGGGACCACTGGTTCGGGGTCGGCAAAACTGTTGCGGAACTTGCCCCGCAGGATCTCTCCCGCGAGGAGCATCTGAAAGTCGCCCATCGCCGTCGCGCACTGTGGGTCCTCCGGCGCGTCGCCGGGGTACACGTCGATGAGCTTCACGATCCAATCTGCGTCGGTCCCCGTGGTGGACGCGAAGAGTCTCGCCAGGATAGGACCCGCGATCGTGATGTCCTCTTCGAGTGGCTCGGTTTGATACACCAACACATCAGGGCGAGTCGAAGCGAACCGTTGGTCTTCGATCATCCACAGATGTCCCTGTGTGGTGCGAATCTCCGCCGAAAACGGAACGGGCTTTGCCGGGTCGGAAACATAGGTGTCGACTCCGTCGCCCGTGGGGGGGTCGAAGGAGAGCCGGCCGCCGGTACGAAAATAGAGGTCCGTGGGTACCGCGTCACGGGGCGGCCAAGCGTCGAACCGCCTCCATTGGTTGCCGCCTGTCTCGAACAGCACCGCTTCTGGAGCGTCCCAATCCCCCGTGTCCTTCAAGTAATGACTGAAGAACGGATACTGGATGTGCTGTTGGAAGTACCGAGAAGTGGCCGACCCGAAATCGATACAGCCCAGCCGGTCGCCGTCCATGGACCGCCACCCGCCATGGAGCCAGGGGCCCGCGGCGAGGGTACTCTGGTTGCCCGGGTTTTCCTCCTCCAGTGTCCGGTAGATTGACATCGGACCGTAGAAATCCTCCGCGTCAAACCACCCGGCGACATTCAGAATGGGGTGGGAGATGCCGTCCAAATCCCGCAGCGCAACCTGGCGAGTCCAGTACTCATCGTACGTCCCGTGTTCCATGAACTCGTTCCACGCTGGCACCTGGTCGTGGAAGTACCGGTCGTTGATCTCGGCCACCGTGCCGAGGTCGAGAAAAAACTTGTATCCCCAGGGCGTTCCATAGTCGAAGCGGGCGCCGCGCGACTCCGTCGGTCCCGCACGAAGGCGTGCATTGCCCGACAACCACGAGAACGCGTACATCAAACGAAACGCTCCGTTATGGTGCCAATCGTCACCGATGAACATGTCCGACGGTGACGCCTGCGGCGACGATGCCTTGAGCGCGGGGTGGGCGTCCACCATCCCCATGACCGTCTGCCACCCGCTGTAGGAGATCCCCCACTGGCCCACCCGCCCGTTGTGGTTCGGCACGTTGGCCAGCACCCACTCGATCGTGTCGTAATTATCCGTGCTCTCGTCCACGCCGTGACTGTCGGGCACGTAACGCGCCAACGGCCGCATGACCTCGAATGCTCCTTCGGATCGAAACTTCCCGCGCACATCCTGAAACACGAAGATGTACCCGTCACGATCGAACTCGGGACTCGGCCCCAGCATCGCCCGGTACTGGTCGGGCCCGTATGGGGGAATCGAGTATGGTGTGCGGTAGAGCAACACCGGGTATTGCTGAGACTGGTCTGTTGGCGTGTACACGATCGTGAAGAGTCGCGTGCCGTCCCGCATCGGCACCATGTACTCGTGCTTGTCGTAGTTGGCGCGAACATCGTATGGGGCTTCCTGGCGCGCCCCTGCCGGACTTGCGGGCAGTGTCGACGCGACGATCACGAATGCCGTGCAGAGTCGCATGCGCATCATCGTCCTCCGGTGTTCGCCGGCTTCTGCATCAAGAACCGGTCGAAGAAGTCATCGGCGGCGTTGAACGACTTCAGGAAGCGCTCGTAGATCAGGAAGTCGTGCACGTCGTCTGGGAACACGATCAGTTCGTGGTACACGTCGTAGGCTCTGAGAAGCTGCACCAGACCGACGGTTTGCGAGAACGCGACGTTGCGATCATCATCGCCGTGGATCAACAACACCGGGGACGTCCACTTGTCGATGGCGGCAATGGCCGATGATTGGTACGACACGCTGTCCGCATTGATGGTATTCCCCCACAGGTGGATGCCCGCGATGTCCACACCGGCAGCGAAGACATCAGAATTCCGGGCGAGCCCCTGTGCCGTGAGGATGCCACCATACGACAGCCCCCACAGTCCGACTCGTTCTGGATCGACATCGGGTCGGGACTGCAGATATTTTCCAGCCGCCAAGATATCCTGGTATTCGGTGTTCCCCTCTCTGCCCCTGCCCGGCGCATTGCGAAACTCCTGGCCGTACCCGATGCCGCTGCGGTAGTTCACCGACAGAACGACATAACCCTTATTCGCGAAATACTGGTTGAGGGCGTACGCCATGTGGTAGAAGTGCATATAGTGGTAGCCGAGCAGCATCTGGCGCCGCGACCCACCGTGGATGAAGATGAGGGCCGGCCGGCGTTCTCCCCTCCGAAGGTCAGGGGGCAGGAAGAGCTGGTTCCAGAACTCCACGCTGTCTTCCGCGATCAGTGTGACGTTCTCGGGGACCACTTGGCCGTCTCGGGGGAAATCGGCCGGCAACTCAGGGGCAATGACCCGTGGCGAGCCACCCTCCGCCGGAATGAGGGCGACCGATTGGGGCTGGGCCCCCCCGGCACTCAGGAGAGCCACTTGGTCTCCCGATGCGATCGCCGCCGGATAGGTCTCGATGCCATTGCCGCGCGTGAGTTGGACGGCGCGCCCCCCGCCAGTGGGGACTTTCCAGATGTGGCGGCGGTGAATGTCTCCCACGTTGGTGCTGTAATAGAGGGATTCGCCGTCCGCCGACACGCCGATGTGCTCGGCGATTCCCTCCCCCGGCGTCAACTCGATTGCGTCACCGTCGTGTCCCGACGCAGCGATGGCGTAGTAGTGACGCCAGTTGCCCGGCTCCGCCATGAACAGGAGGTGGTCCCCGGCCCAGATGAGGCCTCGAATCTGAGCGAACGACGAGTCGCCGGGCTCGATGTGCCAGATCTCGCGGCCCTCGCCCGTCTCCACATCAGCCACCCAGATCGCCAGCGTGTATCCCCCGGCAAGCGCCGACTCTACCAGGCCAGGCCTCGATTCGCCTTCGGCCCGGCGGCCGGCTTGCCGAGCACCTCCGAAAGGATTCCCGCGACCGCCCCCAAACGCCACACCGGGTCGACGAATGAACGCAATCCTGTCGCCGCCCGGCGACCACACAGGTGCGGCATCGAGGTCCACACCGGGCGCCAGATACGTGATGCCCGGGTCTTCCATGTCATACACGCCGATGAAGCTGTGGTTGTCCCGGTCACTCACGAACGCGACCTTGCGGCTGTCGGGGGACCACACCGGGTCTTCGCTCCCTCCGTACACCCTGATTAGGGGTCCGGCGTCGTCCCAGTTGCCGCCTTGCAACCCGGCCCGGTAGAGGTGCTCGCCCCGCTCGTAGAGCACCCACTTGCCGTCCGGAGAGAGCACGGGGTTCCCCGCCTCCACCACCCGATGCGGCGTCCCGCCATCAGTGCTCACCGTCCAGATCGCTCGCTCGGCACCCATCGGATCACTCGAGGGATTCGCGACCCACCCCTCTCGGTTCGGTGCGTGTCCCCGCACATACACTAGGGTCTCGCCGTCGTCCGAGATGCGCAGGTCGGAGAGATCGTTGCCGTCGTCGTCCGGGTGGAACGTGAGTTGGACCGGCTCGAAGCCGGGCCCAGCGGCCGTATAGACGTTGCGCAATCCCCGCTCGTATTGGATCCACGCAATGCGGTCGGCCTTTGTTGCCGCCACGAGCTCGAAGGGAAAACCCGGACTCAGGACCTGTTCGATGGTGAATTTGTTCTGGGCGCTCAGAGGGAGCAGCGCACAGATCAATGGCACGACGGACAGGAGAACCGGAAGCAGCCTGAGATGGATGGAGCGCATCATCACCCCTCGTGCTTGAGGAGAAGCGGGAAGGAATATCCGTGTAAGACTGCACCCAAGATCACGCCGTGGCAATCAGCTTTTCTTCACGCAGCCACACGGCAATTTGCCCATATTCCCCAGGCGCCCTCGGCGCCATCCAACCCACGATATCAAGGGGATCCCATGTCACCCAAGCGACTCCTTCGTTGCGCGATCGGAATGGCCGCCGCGGCCACGATCGCCGGCTGTGCCGGACAGACTCCGTTGACGTTCGGTGTTTCCTTCGGCGAATCCCAGAGCGCCGAACCAATGGACGGCCGAGTGCTGCTCATCCTGAGCACCGACGACAGCTCCGAGCCCCGGTTTCAGGTCAATGCGGGTCCCAACGCCGCGCTGGTGTTCGGCATTGACGTTGATGGGCTGGCGCCTGGAGAAGCGGCCGTGATCGGCGCGGGGGTGTTCGGCTTTCCTTTAGAGAGCCTGGCCGACGTCCCCTCCGGAGAGTACTGGGTCCAGGCCGTGCTCCACAGGTACGAGACCTTCCACCTCGCCAACGGCAAGAGGGTGAAATTGCCCATGGACCGCGGCGAGGGACAGCAGTGGAACCGCGCTCCCGGCAACCTCTACAGCACGCCGCGTCGCGTCCGGTTCGATTCCAGGTCGGCGCGTCGCATCGCCATCGAGCTCGATCAGGTGATTCCCCCCATCGCCGAACCCGAAGACACCGAGTACATCAAACACATCAAGATCCAAAGCGACCTCCTTACGGAGTTCTGGGGCCGGCCGATGCATCTGGGGGCCCACGTGCTGCTCCCCGAAGGTTTCGACGAACACCCCGAAGCTCGGTATCCCCTGGTGGTGTTTCACGGACATTTTCCCTCCGATTTCGGCGGGTTCAGCGTCGAGCCACCCGATCCCAACCTCGAGCCCGACTACAGTGCCCGGTTCGACGTGCGCGGGTACAACCGGATTCAGCAACAGGAAGCGTACGATTTCTATCAGCGGTGGACGGGGCCCGATTTCCCCCGCATGCTGATCATCCAGGTGCAGCACGCCAATCCCTACTACGACGACTCGTACGCGGTCAACTCGGCGAACATCGGCCCCTACGGCGACGCCATCACCCACGAGCTGATTCCCCACATCGAGGCGCAGTTCCGGGGAATCGGCGAGGGGTGGTCGCGGTTTCTCTATGGCGGCTCGACGGGCGGGTGGGAGGCGCTCGCCGTGCAGGTGATGTACCCCGATGAGTACAACGGCACCTTCGCCGCGTGCCCGGACCCCATCGACTTCCGGGCGTACACCCTCGTCAATATCTACGACGACGAGAACGCCTACTCCTTTGGGGGGCAGTTCAAGAAGACCGAGCGGCCGGGACGGCGGAACTGGCTCGGGGTCGTGGATCGCACCATCAGAGACGACAACTACGTCGAACTCGCCCTCGCCACCAAAGGGCGGTCCGGCCAGCAGTGGGATATCTGGCAGGCGGTGTACTCCCCGATGGGTGACGATGGGTACCCCAAACCCATCTGGGACAAGTACACCGGTCAGATCGACCACGAGGTCGCCGAGTACTGGAGAGAGAACTACGACCTGCGGTACATCATGGAGCGGGATTGGGAGACGTTGGGACCCAAACTGGAGGGCAAAGTCCACATCTACGTGGGCGACATGGACAATTACTACCTGAACAACGCGGTGTACCTCACCGAAGAGTTCCTGGAGGGCACCACCGCCCCGTACTATGGCGGCGAGGTCGACTACGGAGATCGCGCCGAGCATTGTTGGAACGGCGATCAGAACAATCCCAACCACATCTCCCGGCTGCGGTACAACACGATGTACGTGCCCAAGATTCTACAGCGCATTCGAGCGAGCGCACCCCAGGGGGCAGACGTGACGAGCTGGAGGTACTAGGCACCGAGGCACGCACACGCGGTTATACTTCGCACCCGGTTACCACCTCAACCGGAGCACCATCCTGCGCCGTTCGCAAAAATCCATCTTCTTCTTCTGGGTACCGCTGGCCGGCGCCTGGTTGATGATGGCCTTCGAGGGCCCCTTCCTCGCCGCCATCATCGCACGCCTACCGGACCCGCTGTACAATTTGGCCGCCCACGGGGTGGCGGTGGCGTTCGCCATTCTGGTGGAGGCTCCGGTCATCATGATCATGACCGCGTCCACCGCCCTGGTTTCGGACTCGGCCAGCTTCCGCAAACTGCGGAATTACACGTATGCGTTGAACGCGTTGATAACCGCCGTGATGCTGGTGGTGCTCATCCCGCCCGTGTTTCGTGGGTTCTTCCAGGGACTCATCGGCCTCCCCGACGACGTGGCCCGCCTCACGTACGGCGCCCTCGTGCTGTTGCTCCCCTGGCCCGGCGCCATTGGGTACCGGCGGTTCTTCCAAGGGCTGCTCATCAAGGCGGGGCTCACGCGTCTCGTGGCCTATGGCACCGTCGTGCGCCTCGTGGTCATGACGACGACCGCCGTTATCCTCTTTGCGGTGTTCTCCGTGGAGGGGGCTTATGTGGGAGCCGCAGCCCTGTCGTCCGGGGTGTGCTTCGAGGCAGTGGCCAGCCGTCTCATGGCACGTGGGACGGTTCGCGATCTCCTGAGCACCGAGGGCGGCGATGCTTTGCCGGCCGAGCCGCTCAATTACCGACGCATCACCCACTTCTACTATCCCCTCGCCCTCACGTCGATCATCGGGCTCGCCGTGCATCCCATGCTCACCTTCTTTATGGGGCGGGCCCGGTTTCCCGTAGAGTCCCTCGCCGTCTTCCCCGTGGTGCACGCCCTCTCGTTCGTGTTCCGGGCGCTCGGATTGAGTTATCAGGAAGTGGTGATTGCCCTCATGGGGAAGGACTTCGAGCACTACGAGGAGCTGAAGCGGTTCGCCGTGGTGCTGGGCCTCGCCACCTCGGGCGCGATGGCGTTGATCGCGTTCACGCCGCTGGCGCAGGTGTGGTTCCAGGCGATTTCGGGGTTGAGTCCCGAGCTGACCGCCTTTGCCATCGTCCCCGCCCGGATCTTGGCCCCGTTCCCCGCCCTCTCCGTCCTCCTGTCGTTCCAGCGGGGGCTGTTGGTGCAGGGTCGTCACACGGGTCCCATCACCGGCGCCACGGTCGTCGAGGTGGCCGGGATCGCGGTGGCCTTCGTGGCGTTCAGCAGCGGCTTGCACCTGGTGGGTGTTACGGCCGCCATGATCGCCTTCGTCATCGGCCGCACCGCAAGCAACGTCTATCTCGTGCCGGCGAGTTTGCGGGTTCTGCGCAAAGCCGACGCCGTCGGCTAAAACATCTCGACCCAGGTGGCCAACCAGCTGCGGCCTTCAGAGAGAGGCGCAAATGGAGGCCCCGCGGCTCACCACGAGGCCAAGGAGCGGACCCCGAGGGCCCCGAATCTGTCCGGGGCCCCATTCCCAGGTACCTACACCAATTCAGTTCAGCTCGATGCTCACGTGGACTCCCACCACGACGTCGTGGAAGTCTCTCATGAACTCATCCAAAGGCAGCCGAACACTCATCCCCGGCATCACCCGGTTGAACCGTAAGGATCCGGCCACCCCGAGCTGGTGGATCGTGCGCTCGCCGAGATTCGCGTCGTCCTCCGACACGATCATGACACCGGTGAAGCCGCCAATGACGCTGCCCCTCTCACCCTCGTATCCGATTTGTGCCGTGTAGTTGACCAGGAACTCGGTGTCGGTGTCATCACCCGTACTCACCCAGAGACTCGGCCCGACCCGCAGCTTGGTGACTACTCCCTGCTGGCTCCGCCAGCGGGCATTGACCATCGCGGAGACGGGGAGGGTTTCGTTCCAGAAGGCACCCCACCGGTCGATGTCAGCGAAAGCTCCAACAGCCTGCGCTGAGGGGTTGTCCTCGGAGACAAGCGGCAGACGAATCCCGAACTCGCCGGAGACCGGAGAGTCTTCTCCCCGGGCCTCGATGGCGATGTATGGGTTCCCGATCGTGCTCTCGGTGTCGGTGAAACCGTCCTGCCCGTAGTTGGCGAACGGCACGTCGGCGATCAGTACCACCTTGGGACTCAGTGCATAACGCAACGACAAGAACAACGCCTGTGTCGCGAACGTGGTGTTGACGTCTCCCTCGAAGTTGGGTTTGAGGATTTCCAGCGCCAGATACTTGTCGCTGCGGTCGTCGAGCCACTGGGAGGACTGTGCGGCCAGCGGAGCAGCATGAAGGGTGAGGGCAATGCCGATCACAACGGTCGGGAATAGCCGTGAGGGTGTTGAGTACATGGCTCACCTCGGTGTTGAAGGACCTGCCAGGATTGTCCAGCCTCAACTCAATAGGCGGTGGCTCTCTTGGGGATAGCTTACATGCTATATTATATAGCGTAGGCGCCATATGCAACCCCTGAATTGCTGGCTGGCGATGATGGGGAACCGGGGTTGGGGAGCCAGCCCAAACAAAAAGCCCCACCGGCACGTCGCCGGTGGGGCTCCTGCTCTCTCGAGGTCTCGTCTATTGCTTCTGGAACACCATCGTGAACGAGGCCGGGTCTTCCTGGCCGTCGTCATCGAAGTCGTACGTCTCGTCGGTCCCCGTAAAGGTCAAGGTGTTCCCTGACAGGGTGTACGTCATCGTATCCGGCTCCAGTTCACCCACTTCGTTGAGGGTCAACTGATTCCCCTCGATGGTGTACGTACCGGAGAACGGTTCCGGGTCTTCGCCGGGAAAGGTTGAGGTTCCCGTGTAGGTCGTCTCGGTGAACGTGATCGACAGGGTCATCCCGAACTCGATCAGGTCAGCCGACATCGAGGTGTTTTCGACCATCGTCAGAACGTAGGAACTGGCAAGCCAGTCTCCCACAAAATCGCTCGGCGACGCCGGGCCGGTGGAGTCGTTGCAGCCGACGGCGACGCTCACGAGGAGGGCAAGGCCCAGACTCGATGCTTTCATGTGTACTCCCAGTAGGTGTTGGGTCGTCAGGACCCACATGATGCCTCGCAGCCACCCAGCATGCCGTGCCTTGGGTCACAGGCCCGGCGCGCTCGCCCATCCACGATTTCCACCGTATAATGGACAAGGCCCCGCGCGCCGTGGGAATTCCAGCGCCGTAGACGCGGGCGGGCCAACCCACCGACGCACCCGGCAGGCGTCGGACCCATCAATGGCAAACCCAGCTGCAGGAGGGCATGGCTCGATGGCAGACGTGGATCTGATCCTGGACACCGAGCCGCGAGGAGTCTCCCGGCGGAGTTTCATCAAGGGGGTGATCGCCGCGGGCGCGGCCGTATCCTCCACCGGGTACCTCTTTCGATCCTCGGGTGCGTTCGCCCAGGCACCGGCCCCAGGCGCGGTGGAGCGACTCGTCACGCTCAGCGTCAACGGCCAGCAGCGTCGCGTCGACGTGACGCCGCAAGAGACCTTGGCGATGACCCTGCGATACAAGCTCGGGCTGACGGGAACGAAGCTGGGCTGCGACCGCGCCGAGTGCGGGGCCTGCACGGTTCTCATCGACGGCGTCCCCCGCTACGCCTGCTCCACGCTCACGCAGTCGGTCCGGGGACAGCAGATCACCTCCATCGAGGGCCTGGCCGATGCCAACGGACGCCTGCACCCGGTGCAACGAGCCGTGGTGGAAGAGGGCGGGTTCCAGTGCGCGTTTTGCGCGCCCGGATTCATCATGAGCATGGTGGCCATGGTAGAGAACAACCCGAACCCCACGCGTGAGGAGGCGGCCCACGCCCTGTCGGGCAACCTCTGCCGCTGTGGGGACTACAACAAGATCCTGGACTCTGCCATGCGGGCTGCCCAATACGCCCGCCGCCGCGCGTAGGGAGGTGAACTGACATGGCACTGATCGGACAGAACATCATCCCACCCGACTTGGTGGCCAAGGTGACGGGCCGAGCCAAGTTCGCGGAGGACTTCCGCGCCGAAGGCATGGTGTTCGCCAAGTTGCTCTTGAGCCCCATGCCCCACGCGCGCGTGCGCAGCGTGGATGCCGCCGAGGCCCTCGCCATGCCGGGCGTGCTGGGGATCCTGCGAGCCGACGAGCTTCCCGAGGTCAATCCCCAGAGCGAGGCCGCACTCACCGACGAGCCCCTCTACGAGGGAGAGCCCGTTCTCGCCGTGGCGGCCGTGGACGAAACGACGGCGGCGGATGCAGTGGAGCGCATCAAGGTGGATTTCGAGCCCCTCCCCTTCGTGCTGGACCCCCTCCAGAGCCTCCACCCCAAAGGCCCCAATGCGCGGACGGAGGGCAACTACTTCTTCCGGTCGCGAGAGGGCTCGGAGTTTCGCACGCACAAGTGGACCGAAGAGGACTTCGCCGCGGCCGGCGAGGGGCGGCTCCCCATGGGCGAGCCCCTCTCCGAATGGACGGTGGGGGACACCGACGCCGGGCTCGCCGACGCCGACCTGGTACTCGACGAGACCCTCGTGCACCAGACGCTCACCCACCACCCCATGGAGCCCCGAAGCGCCATGGCGTACTGGCAAAACGGCAAGCTCTACATCCACACGTCGACGCAGAGCACGGCTCAGACCCAGGCCGGGGTCGCCCGGGCATTGGATCTCGAGATGGACAACGTGGTGCTCATCGGCGAGTACTGCGGCGGCGGATTCGGCAGCAAGATTCGTGGGAGCACAATCCAGGTCGTCCCCGCATTGCTGTCGCGCAAGATCGGCCGCCCCGTCATGCTGCGGATCACCCGATACGAAGAGAGCTACATCGGTCGTTCTCGTCCCGGTTTCCAGGCCAGGGTGAAGATGGGGTTCCGGTCCGACGGCCGCGCCACGGCAATCGACCTCTACATCGTAGAGGACGGCGGCGCGTACGGCTCCGGTGACTTCGGGACGGCGGGAGCGGTGGCCTCGCTGTCGTACCAGCCCCTCAACATGCGGCTCCGCGGTGTGTCCCTCTACACCAACACGCCGCCCCGCTCGGCGCAGCGCGGCCCCGGCGGCGCCCAGATCGTGGGCATGCTGGAGCCCATCATCGACAAGGCCGCCCGGGAACTGGGGATCGACCGGCTGGAGCTGCGACGCATCAACGCCCCGGACAACGACGGCTGGGTGGGACCCAACCGGGGAGCGTTGACGAGCGCGTACGTGCGAGAGGCCCTGGACCAGGGGCGGGAGCAGTTCGGCTGGGAGGAGAAGTCGCGTCTCAGCGGCCAACGAAATGGGACCAAGGTCACGGGTGTGGGAATCGGTCTCAGTCCCTTCGTGGGTGGGAGCTCCGGCTACGACGGCCTGGTGGTGCTCCGTCCCGACGGGAAGCTCTACATCCATCAGGGCATCGGGAATCTCGGCACACACTCGATTGCCGACACGGCCCGGGCGGCGGCGGACGTCTTGGGATTGCCGTGGGAACGCTGCGAGGTGGTGTGGGGAGACACGAGCAAACACCTACCGTGGACCTCCATTCAGGCCGGTAGCCAGACCACCCACGCCCACACGCGGGCGAACCACGCGGCAGCCATGGATGCGAGACGCAAGCTCCAGGAGATCGCGGCGCGGGAGCTGGGTGGATCACCGAGGGACTACGTCACCAGCGGTGGGAACATTCACCATCGGTCGAACCGGTCGCAGCGCATGACGTTCGGCTACGCCGCGCGGCGCGCCATCCAGCTCGGCGGCAGGTACGACGGCCACGAGTTGGCGGACGACCTCAATGCCATGACGGTGGCGTCGGCGCAGGCCCTCGCCGGCGAAGGACTCATCGGCGCGGCAAAGGACACCTACTCCCACGAAGGGGGAACCTGGTCGTTCGTGGTCGGCTTCGCCCTCGTGGAACTGGACGTGGAGACGGGTCACGTCGATCTCAAGGAATACACGGCGGTCGCTGATTGCGGGCGGGTACTCCACCCGCGGAGCCTTGCCGCCCAACTTCACGGCGGCGGGGTTCAGGGCATGGGCATCGCCCGAAGCCAGAAGTGGGTATTCGACCCCAAGTGGGGCGTCTCCTTCGCGAAACGGTTCTACACGGCCAGGCCGCCGGGCATTCTCGACGTTCCGTTGGAGATGCAGTGGGGCGCCGTCGGTATCCCGGATCCTCAAACACCTGTGGGCGCCAAGGGCATCGGGGAACCGCCGGTGGGCGCCGGGTCGGCGGCCATCGCCTCGGCCATTTCCGACGCGCTGGGCGGGCAGTGTCTCTGCCGCACGCCGTTGACCACCGACGTGATCCTGGCCGCACTCGAGGGCCGGGAGCAGCCGTATGGACCACTCGAGATTCACGTGTGACCGGGAGGATTGAGCGATGGCCGTAATGCGCGACATGATTCCAGCGTTCGAGCTCTTCCAACCCGCCAGTGTGGAGGAGGCGGTCGCACTGCTGGACCAGCACGGCGATGACTCGTGGGTCCTCGCCGGTGGATTGGACAGTTTCGATTGGTTCAAGGATCGCATCAAGCGACCCAAGGCGGTGGTGGACCTGGGAGGTGTGGAACGGTTGCGGGGTATTCGATCTGCCGAGGACGGGATCGAGATCGGCGCGATGACGACCCTCACGGAGGTGGCGAGTCACTCGGACATCCGTGAGAGCTACGGGCTGCTCGCCGCCGCAGCGAACCAGGTGGCGACCCCCCAGATCAGAAATCAGGGCACACTCGGCGGCAACGTGTCGCAGGACACGCGGTGTTGGTACTACCGCAGCGGGTGGCCGTGCTACCGCGCCGACGGCAACATCTGCTACGCGTCTGCGCCCAACGCCATGAACCGCGAACACTGCATCTTCGGCGCGAATCGCTGCGTGGCCGTGAACCAGTCGGACACCGCGGGGGCGCTGATTGCGTTGGACGCGCAGATGGTGGTCCAGAACGCCAAGCGCGAGCGCATCATCAGTGCCGACGACTTCTTCATCGGACCGGGAACCGACATTACCCGGATGACCGTGCTGCGACCCGGAGATCTCCTCACCGCCATCCGGATTCCATCAACGTGGGCCGGAGCGGATTTCTTCTGGGAAAAGGTGGAGGACCGCAAATCATGGGACTTCGCCCTCGTGAGCGTGGCCCGGGCCATGCGGGTCACCAACGGCACCATCGCCCAGTCGCGGGTGGTCGTGAACGGCGTGGCTCCCTACCCCATGAGACTCGATGCCGTTGAGGCCGCCGTGCGCGGGCAACCCGTGAGTGAGGAAACGGCTCAGGTGGGCGGCGAAGCAGCCGTGCGTCGGGCCAAGACGCTCCGGCACAACGACTACAAGGTCCCGCTCATGCGCAACCTGGTGCGGCGTGCGCTTCGGGGAGAGGCAGCGTAATGGAGTTCTGGCGGAGAGCGGCCAACCCGTGGGGCCAAGATGTCCTCATCGGCATCGCCTGGGATCTCATGTGGGCCGCCGTCATCGTGGGGGTCGTGTTCGTCGCCGGGCACGCCCTCTACGTCAAGCTGCTGACACCGAAACAACAGCCCGAAGCGCAGATCGACGCGGGGCCATCGGCAGCGGGAATTCCCGAGCGGATCGTTCGTCACACAGGGGCGGCCCGGGCGTTCCACTGGCTCATGTCGGTGGCCATGTTCGTCCTGTTGATCACCGCGTTCTTCCCAGTAGTGGGAATCCAGTTTCCCTGGGTGACCATCCACTGGATCGCCGGCCTCGGCCTCCTGCTCACGGTGCTGTACCACATTTGGCACTCGATCGTCAAGCAGGACGTGTGGTCGATGTGGATCGACATGAAGGAGTTGAAGGAAGGGACCCGCGAGTTGGGTCGCTTCCTCAAGCGATCGGGTGAATCCCGCGCCAAGGCCGGCAAGTACCCGTTGGATCACAAGCTGTATCATCATGCCATCGCCGTCGTCACCACCCTGGCGATCGTCACCGGTTTGCTCATGATGTTTCGGGTGGACACTCCCCTGTGGGCCCGCAATCCGTATATACTGTCCGATCAGTTGTGGGGCGTCGTCTACGTGGTGCACGGGATCTCGGGTGTCGCGCTCATCACGCTGGTCATGGCGCACGTCTATTTTGCCGTCCGTCCCGAGAAATGGTGGATCACCCTCTCGATGATCAACGGCTTCATTGGTCGGAAGGATTATCTCGAGCACCACGACCCCGAACGTTGGGCCGTGAAAGACGGCACCCCGACGGCCATCTCCGGAGCGCCGGGCTCGGCACCGCTTCGCGAGGGCATTCCCCAGAACAAGCGTTCCCACCACTGAATTGACGAGAGAAGAGCTTCACCACAGGATCGAGACTGTCGAGGAGAGCTATGAGTTCTTCTTGGCCTATGCCGCTCGCGGCGTTTCCGGCGACGGGTCGGACGAGGAAGTGCGCCGGTACTTGAGCCGCACCGATGAGGCCCTCACAGGGTTGGCCGGGGGCTTCACCGCGTTCGTCAAGCAGCAGCAACTGGCGCCCGCGGAGCCGTATCACGCCACCATCGGCGTGTTGGACCGGGACGCCCATGCCGCCCAAGCCGCGGTCCGCCTGGTATTGGCCCAGGGGGCCATCAGCTCACAGCTCATCGACAACCTCAACGCTTCGATTCACGTACGGGCGTTGCTGACGGATCTGTTCCTGCTGGATGAAGTCATTCAGGGAATATCGTAGAAGGAGTCACCATGTTTCATCGCTTGAGCTTCTTCGTCATCTCTGTCACGCTGTTCCTTCCCGATTCTGCTGCTGCACAAGTTCGCGATCACCAGGTGCCCGCAGCACGGCCCAGCGACGTGGCGACACCAGAGGCGATCGTCCTGGCCACGTACGACGCCATCAACCGGGAACCGGGAGCGCCGTATCAGTGGGACCGATTCCGCTCGCTCTTTCTGCCACGGGCGCAACTCATCCCCAACGTGCAGCAGACCGGCGGGAGCTTCACCCCCATGAGCACCGATGAGTTCATCGCCTGGATCGACGAAGCGGCCCCGGCCGGGGTGGAGGGGGATCCAGGCTTCGCGGAAGAGGAGATCTCACACCGCATCGAGCGCTACGGCGTCATTGCCCACGTGTTCAGCACGTATCAGAAGCACTTCTGGGGCAGCAACGAGATTCTCGGCCGGGGGATCAACACCTTCCAGCTCGTGGAGAACGGCGGTCGCTGGTGGATTGCGGGGATCGCCTGGGATGAGGAACCCGGGGCCGGGCCGATCCCCGAGAGGTATCTGCCGCGCTAGCGGGCGAACTCGGCGTTGGCTTCCGTCGCGGCGGCCTGAAGCAGGGCGGCCAGCTCCTCGGTGATCGACGCCAATCCCGACGTGGTGGGGATGGCCGCCGGGAGCGTCTCCAGGTCCACCTCGCCGATCTGCTGCGCCATGACCAGGGCCGCGAGATAGCTCCCCGTCACGCTGGGATGGAAACCGTCCGGCCCGTAGAGGGCGAGGTCCGGATCCTGCCTCCACGCCGCCCGCCAGGCCTCACCTGCGGGAAACAGGTCCCCGTCCACCAGCTCGGCGGCCGTCTGATAGGAGTCGGAAACCCCGTCGAAATCGAAATCCCGGACCCGGGATGGCCACACCATGTACAGCGCGGGGCGCCCGCCGGCCGCCACGATTTCCCCGGCGAGAAGCTGGCTGTATTCGAGGAGCGATGGACGGCCCTCGGTGGCCGACGGTCCCTGCTGCATCACCACCACGTCGAAATCGCCCTCTGCGATCCTCTGTCGTCCCACTCCGTCCACCCAGTGATCCTCCAACCCGTAATTCGGGTATGCCACCGACTCGATACGGCCAACCTCCACCCCCGCCTCCTGGAGTATCCAGGCCAGAATGCCCGGCACGTCGTTGGTGTATGTCAGGCTGTTGCCAATGAACAGGATTCGGAGGCCTTCCGGATCCGGTTCGGTCGTATTTGATCCGCAGCTGGAAAGGGCCAGCAGGACGAGGAGGAGGGCGGCGCACGCCCGCAACGGACGGTTCCACCATTTTCGGATTCCACGACGGACCATGTTCTAGCGCTCGCGAATTAGGCTCGCTCTGCAGTACCCTGGTCCGACGGCAAAGGTTTCCGTCACGCGGGTTCGGCCACGCTCCCTGAACGGCTCGGAATCCGGAGCAGGACCCCCACGAGCGTCACGGCGACGCCGGCGAGAATCAGGCGAACGAAGGTCTGATCCAGCACCAGGATCGATACCCCGATCGAACCGATGACACACACGATCGCCCAGCGCTTGGCCCTCACGGACATGGCCCTGTATTCCTGCCAATCCCGGATCATGGGACCGAACACCCGGTGGGCCATGAGTCTCTGATAAAACCGGTCGGAGCCCTTGGCATAGCAGCTCGCCGCGAGGAGCACGAAGCACGTCGTGGGGAGCAAGGGAAGCACGGCTCCCACAAGACCCAGGGCCAGCGACACGTGACCCGCCGCGACGTAACCGAGCCTAACGGGAGGGCCGGTTGGGGCACTGGCCTCGGAAGCGGCACCCACGAGCACCTGCTCGAAGGTGCCGCTCAGAGTCGGCGCATTCATCAGGCGCTGGACTCAGTCTGAATGATACCGGAGGACCGCACGCGCCCCTTGCCAACGCGCGGCACGAACATGGGGACCTGACGCCGGTAATTCGCGTATTCGGGGTGGATCTCCACCAGGTTTCGCTCCTCGAACTGAATCGCCACGAGGATGTAGGCCGTGGTGGCGATGGCGAACACCAGGTGTGTCGCGGTCATCGTGGGCGTAGCCCAGAAGGCGCAGAACCACCCGACGTACAGCGGATGACGGATGTGGCGGTACAACCACGGTGTCCCGAACTCCAGCGGCGTGTACTCCCGCCCTCGGAGGTAGAGCCAGACCTGCCGCAAGCCGAACAAGTCGAAGTGGTTGATCAGGAACGTGGAGACCAGCACGAGGAGCCACCCAAACGCGAACACCGAGTACAGCGCCGCGCGGCCGACGGTGCCGTCCACCTCCCAGACAACACCGCCGAGGGGCTGCCACTGCCAGAACAGCAGAATCAGCGCCAGGCTCGAGAGCAGGGTGTAGGTGCTGCGTTCCACGGGCACCGGCACGTATTTGGTCCACCAGCGCTTGAAGGTGGGCCGGGCCATGACGCTATGCTGGACGGCGAACACGCCGAGGAGGAGGACGTTGATCAGCAACGCGGCGCCAAGGGGCCCCTGGGCTGCCGAGTCGATGGACTTGGGGACCAGGATGTTTCCGACGAACCCGATGGCGTACAGGAAGGTGCCAAAGAAGATGGCATAGGACACGACACCGTACGAAAAGGCGATCACTCTGCGCATGACGCTGCTCCTGAGTTGGAGGGGCTGCATTCCCCCGGCTCTGGCCGGCGGGCCTCTACTTGAAGAAGGCGCAGGAGGGGAACGGGAGGGCTCACCGCCCGGTGAAAGGCGGTCAGGCGGAGAACGAAACAGCCCACCCCGGGTGCGCGTCCGGGGTGGGCCATCGTACTACGCCGCTCGGCAGATCTCAGCGTATACCGTTCTCCACCTGCGGCGCCTGGCGCTGCCAGTAATAACTCGGCAGTTCCCGTTGCCGTGGCCAGATTTCATTGAGGGTGTCGCCCTCGTAGAGCCGCCCGTTCTTCATCACGAGACGCACGGAATTCGTGTTGTGAATGTCGTCCAGGGGATTGCGGTCGAGAATCACCAGGTCTGCCAACTTCCCCGACTCGATGCTCCCGATGTCGTTGCCGAATCCGATCGCTTCGGCCCCATAGATCGTGGCCACACGAAGCATGTCGTGCTCCGACAGCCCACCTGACTGCATCGCCCACATCTCCCAGTGGAATCCGATGCCATGAATCTGGCCGTGGCCACCGACGCCGACGCGGCCTCCAGCGGCAACCAGGTCGTTTAGGAAACGGGCGTGTTTGGGAAACACGTGCTCTTCGTCCCGGACCCACCCACCGAGGTTGCGCACCCGCCGGGCCGCCTTCGACGCCAGATCTTCATAGGGATTGAAGTGGAGCATCTTGGGATCGTCCAGGGGGCTGTACCGGGTGTAGAAGTAGTTCTCCGCCCACGGACCACCATACGACACCAGCAAGGTCGGCGTGTACGTGGTCTGCGTCGTGTTGTAGAGGTTCACCACGTCGCCGTAGAGCGGTGCGATGGGCAACGAGTGCTCGAGACCGGGATAGCCGTCGATGGCGTGGGTCATGTTGAGCTTGAAGTCGATGCCCCCCTCCGTGGTGGGCATGAGCTCCAACTCCCGGGCCGCCATGATGAGCCACTGGCGCTGCTGCCGGTTGCCCGACATGTACATCTTGAACGTATTGAGCCCGTAGTAATCCTTATAGCGGGTCAGCACGGTCTTGGCATGTTCGAGACTTCGTACGTTGTCCCGGGAGAACACCCCGGGCCCCGTGTGATAAATGCGCGGGCCGATCATCTCACCGGACTCAACCCGATCGTGGTAGGTCAAGATATCGGTCGTGGCGGTCTGGACGTCCTCGGTGGTGGTGACGCCGAACGCGAGGTTGGTGAGGTACTGCCAGACCTGGTTGGCATGCACGTCGGTGATGAGCCACTGCGTGTGATAGTGGGTATCCACGAAGCCGGGCAGCACCGTGGTCCCTGAAATGTCGACGACGCCGGCACCGTCGGGAACGTTGACTTCTCCGCTGCGCCCCACCGCCTCGATGCGGTTGTCCCGCACCACGATATCGGCGTTCTCGATGATCTCATAGCCATCCATGGTGATGGCACGCCCGCCCCGCAACACCACGACCCCGCTGGGGATGTCGCGGGTGAACTCGATCTCGATGCGGTATTCATCCGGCTTGTAGCCGTCGTCTTTGGCCTCCGTAGAGTCCTGCTGGGCCGTGGTATCCTCCTCCGCGCCGCGGGCCGCCTCCACGCTGTCATCGTAGATTTGGGCGGCGTCGAGGTCGTACACCAGGTGGGCGTTCCCCACGGACCAGTGGACCTTGCGCCCGTCCGACCTCCAGGCAGGGAATTGGCCGCCGACGTCCGTGAGCTTCCTCGACGGGAACGCCGATTGGGATCCCCCCACCGAGATCGTCGGCGTCTCCCCACCCACGATTGGCACCGTCACGGTAAAGAGGTCCATCCCCACCAGGGCCAGCGCCTGGTCCCCCACCGGCGCCATGAGAATCAGGTTGGCCCCAAGGCCCTGTTGCGCTCCACCGATGCGTGGCCCGCGCACCACGACGTGCTCCTTCTCGTCGGTACCATCCCAGCGGAAGGACACCAGCGTCGATTGGCGCGAGGCGTAAATCCGATCCGCGTCGGCCGTGAAATGGATTCCGCGCCGCCGGTTGGCGAGGGCGATTTTCGTGGCCGGTCCACCGCCAGCCGGGATCCACACGAACTCCGAACCCTGAGAGCCCCCGAACCCACCCCGGGCCTCCTGCACGTCCCGGGCCGACCCCCGCTCCACCACGATGCGGTCCCCCCCAGAGGACCACGCCGGCTCCCGGAAGAACGCCGCCACCTGGCTCAACCGCTCTGGATTGCCGCGTCCGTTCGCCCGGACCTTGTAGACATGCCCGCCCGCGGCGTCGTCCCAGGTGACGAACCCGATCCACTGACCGTCCGGCGACCAGGTGGGTTGGTACTCTCCCACATCCATGTCGGTGAGCCGCCGCGGGGTGCCGTCCGGGTAATCCATGACATAGAGTTTGTCCATCACGGTGAAAGCCAGACGCTCTCCGTCGGGCGACGGTTTCGCATCGCGGATCTGCCGCGCGATGAACGTGGGCGACGACTCGACCTGGTAATCGAACTGGACCGCCGGTCCGATGCCCATCTCCACATCGGCGCTGAAGGGGATCTCCTGCTGGGTGCCTCCCTCCACCGGTACCCGCCAGAACTTCCCGCCGAACGATGCCACGATCTCTCGGGAATCCGGCATGAAGGAGAATCCCGGCAGTACGTCCATCGGCGCCACCGACTCCTGGTCGTCCCGCTGCACCGGGTAGGCAAGCCAGCGCTCCTCTCCGCTGGCCAGGTCGCGGATGCGCAACCCGGTCTCCCCCTGATGTCGCGTGCCGTATACCAGCCACCGCCCGTCGGGCGACAGGGTCGGCCGCACCGCCGACCCGTAGCGCGATGTCATCGTCGTGGATTCGCCGTCCTCCCGATCGTATATCGCCAGTTGGTAGAGGGGGTACTGGGCGTTGTATTGGTGGCGCCCGGTTCGCCGGGCGTACCAGATATAGCGATCGTTGTCACCAAAGGCGGCGCCGGCCATGTGGAGGTTGGCGGGCTCGGATACCAGCGCCACTCCCGAACCGCCGTCCACGTGGAACAGCCAGAGCTTCCCGCTCCGCCCCTTGGACGCCACGATATACTTGCCGTCGGGGGTCCATTCGGGGGAGAGGTAGTCATCGGTCCGGCCGGACGTGAGCTGGGTGGTGTCCGCTCCGTCCAGAGACATGATCCAGAGGTTCTCCGCCCCGCTCCGGTCCGAGACGAACACGATGCGATCCCCGTCGGGATTGAACCGCGGCTGCACGTCGTACCCCATCCCACTGGTGACGCGGGTCGCCTGACCCCCACCGATGGGCATCGTGTAGATGTCCCCCAATAGATCGAATACGATGGTCTGGCCGTCGGGACTCACATCCAGCGACATCCAAGTGCCCTCGGTGGCCGTGAACGCCAGGGTGCGGCCCGGCTCGAGGGGAAGGTCTTTGGAGGCCTCCTCGGTGGTATCAGCCTGCTCGTCCTGGCGGAATGGAGCCGGCGTCGCATCGGCGCCGGACATGGGCACCAAGGCCAGCAGGATCGGGGCGGCGAGCACTTTGGCAAACGAACGGAGAATCATTGGGCCTCGCTGGTGGATTGGGAATCTGAACCTGCGTCGCCGGACGAAGGGTGCGCAAGTGGACCAGGTGGCCGGAGGAGCTCGGGTGGAAAGTATTACAGGGTTTCCACGGGTCCTTGGTCGCGAGCATTGTGCGGCGGACCGATCCGCACGGTGAGGACCGGACAGGGGGCGTGCCGCACGACCTGCTCCGTCGTCGATCCCAGGATCATGTGAGCCAGTCCCGTACGGCCGTGCGTCGCCATCACGATGAGATCGCAATCGTGATCAGCGGCGTACTTGCAGATTTCCGTGCTGGGATGGCCGGTGACGACGGTGAGCGTCGCGGCCGCTTCACGGCACGGATTGAAGTCGCGGACGAATTCCTTCAACCGGGTTTCCACCTCCTCGGTGGGATTCCCTTCCCAAGTGCTGAAGTCCGTCGGGCTGTGGAGGATATAGAGGAAATAGACTTCTCGTGCACCGTCGCTCGCGAGCCACCGCGAACTTCCTTTGAGGCAATCCTCAGAATGGCTGGAGAAATCGACAGGAAACAGGATACGCCGGAATTCCATCTGAGCCTCCCTGCACAGGGCCACACGATTCACCGATCTCAGAGATCACTTCAACAGTGACCCTCAAGATTCTTCGAAGTAGCCTTGAGATCTTCTTCAGACGGGAGGTCACCGAGGCCCCGTCGTCACCCCATCGGGTCGTCGTCCGGCGACCGACCTGCGAGGTGCCGCTGGAGGGTTTCGCGCAGCACGGGATTGGTGCGCCACAGATAGTACCCCATGCCTCCGGCCGCAATGAGGTTACCGATGGCCACGTTGATTCCGGCGAGGGCCCCCGACACCGGCGAAAACGCCACCGCGATCACGGCATGAAAGGCAACCTCGAACACGACGAAGAACTCGACGAGCAGCCAAAGCATGTGAGGCGTCTTCCGCACCTCCGCCAGCATGGCGGCCACGATGATCCCCGTGGCGAGGAACGCAACAACGTGAATGGCGGTGTAGGCCGCCACCGCCTGGAATTCGACCGTGACCGCGGCCGCATCGCGCAGGCCAAAGAACATTGCCGAGCCGAGAACCGCCGGCGTGAAGAAGGGCCGTCCCGAGACCGTGTCGATGACCAGAAACCACACAGCCACTCCAACTGCTCCGATCAGGCCCGTCACGACGCCTTCCTGTATGACGCTTCGAGGTTGATGCATGGGTTCCTCTAAATGGGTTGTGGGCTGCTCAACACGGAATCTCCGCACCACGGCGCGCGTAAAACCACCAATTCACCACGAGACAACTCACGTAGTAGCCCGCAAAGCCATACAGCGCATACTCCGGCGTTCCGACCTCGATCTGCCCCCCGAAGATCCTCGGGATGATGAACGCGCCGTACGCCGCCACCGCCGAGGTCCACCCCAGCACCGGCCCGGCCAGTTCCGGCTTGAAGATGATCGGGATCATCCGGAAGGTCGATCCGTTGCCGATGCCGGTGGTAATGAACAGCACCATGAAGAGCCAGAAGAACGGCCACCAATAGACTTCGGGACTGTCGGCCGCTCCTGCCGCTCTGACGAAATAGGCCACCCCGAGGGCCGAGCCGATCATGAGGATCGTATCCCAATGCGTCACTCGGGCGCCTCCCAGTTTGTCGGAAAGCCAGCCCCCGATCGGGCGCACCAGCGAACCAACCAACGGACCCAGCCAGGCATACTGCAGCGGGTTGGGCGCATTCGGATTCAGGGCTCCGTCAGGCAAGGATCCGAACACGTCTTGAATGAGCTTGGGAAAAGCGGCGGAGTACCCGATGAACGACCCAAAGGTCATCGTGTAGAGCCACGTCATGACCCAGTTGTGCTTCTTCCGGAAGATGATGAACTGGTGCGCGAGATTCTCCCGCACCGGCCTCGGCGTCGCATACCGCATCACCGCCAGTGTGATGCAGATGGTGACGGCGAGCACCAGGAAGACCTTCACCAAGTCGGGGATTCCAAAAGCCGGGCCGAGGAGCAGCAGGATCCCCACAGCAGCCCCAACGAAACCCAGAGCCTCCAACCACAACATCTTCCCTATGGCGACCGGCGTACTTCCCACGCGGTGCATCGGCAGGTTGTTCATCCACACAAAGGCAAGGACGCTGAACAACGCCAGCGCAGGCACCCACACCAAACCGCTGTTCTGAATCCAGATCAGGCCCCCCCCCAACGCTTCGGGAAGTCGCCGTCCTTCACCGCTCAACGCGCCAAATACCGCGAAGGTCATCACCCAAGGGAGCACCACCTGCATGATGCTGACCCCCACGTTCCCCAGCCCGGCGTTGAGCCCCAGCGAGAGCCCCTGCATCCGCTTGGGAAAGAAGAAGCTGATGTTGGACATCGAGGAGGCGAAGGCGCCCCCACCGATCCCACTCAGGGTCGCCAGAAACGCGAAAGTGGTGTAGCTCGTCTCGAGGTTCTGCAGGGCGATGCCCACCCCGGCGGCCGGGATGATGAGCAGCGCCGTCGTCACCGCGATCACGTTGCGACCGCCGCTGATTGCGATCATGAAAGAATTGGGAATCCGGAGGGTCGCTCCAGCCAATCCCGCTATGGCGGGCAACGTGTACAGTTGCGCCGTGGAGAATGTAAAACTGAGGTTCTCCATCTGTACGATGATGATCGACCAGTACAGCCAGATCGCAAACCCGGCCAGCAGGCACGGGATGGAAATGAAGAGATTCCGGAACGCGATCTTGCTGCCGGTACTGCGCCAGAATTCCGCCCTCTCCACATCCCATTCGGTGATCGCGCCGCGACGGGAGGCTTGCTGATCCTGGTCCAATGAGGTGTCAGGCGTTGCTGTCAATGGCGAGGGGCTCCTTTATGGTACTTCATCTGGTGTGATGCATCGGCCTTCATCCTGCATTCACCGGCTCAATGTCATTCGCCGTTTCCGGTGCGGCCGCGGCGATGATCCTGCGCACGACCACGGTCAGCCACACCAGGCAGGCGAGCGACACTGCCAACAAGAACATCCAGGTCGTCGTCCACAATCCGAAGCCGTCCAACATGAAGCCGAACACAATAGGACACACGAATCCACCGAGTCCGCCGAGGACGCCGACGATGCCACCGACCACACCGACATCGTTGGGGAAATACTCGGGGATGTATTTGTAGACGGCCGCTTTGCCGATTCCCATGGCGATCCCGATGATGAACACGAGCCCCGTGAAGATCCACACATTGGCCTGGAAGTAGATGTGCGTCACGCCCTGGGCCACGAGCTGTCGCTTCGCCACCACCTCACCGACTTCCACCCTGGGCTCCTGCCAGGTCGTGATCACCGGGAGCAGCAACGCGCGGCTTTCAGAATAGGATTCCTCAATCTCCGCACTGCGGGCTCGCAACGCATAGCTCCGGTCATCAATTCGCACGGTCTCGCCCGTCACCTCCGTGACGGTCCCCGCCCGCTGCGCCATGATACCGCGCCCAGGAGACTCGATGTCCATTTTGGGAAAGATCAGTAAGAAGCAGCACACGGCGATCGTCGCAAGAACCCAGTACAGCACGCCGCGCGCCCCGACCAGATCGGAAAGCCACCCGCCCAGGGCCCTGATGACCCCGGACGGGAGGGAGAACACGGACGTCATGAGCCCTGCCATGACGATGGTCATGCCGTACACGTTGAGGTAATACGGCACCAACCACTGCGCCAATGCGACGAAGCCGCCAAATACCAGGAAGTAATACAGTCCGAAACGCCACACGCGAACATACTTGAGCGGTTGCAGTAGTTGCCGGACCGACTTCGACGCCGCACCCTCGGGGCGCTTGTTCTTCGTCCCCAAGAAGAACACAACCGCCATGACCGCGAGCGCCACGGCGTAGATCGTGGGCAGCGTCCGCCACCCCTCCAGGTCCACTCCCCCACCGGTGAGACGGCCCAACAAGGTCGGCGCTCCCATGGTCGTGAGCGCTGCTCCGGCGTTGCCGGCTCCGAAGATGCCCAGGGCCGTGCCTTGGTGCTGGCGAGAATACCAGACCGACGTGAATGCAATGCCGACGGCAAACGACCCACCGGTCAACCCGAATCCCAGGCTCCCCAAGATGAAGTCGCCGTACGAGTCCGCCCGGCCCAGGAAGTACATCGGTATGGCCGACGCCAGCATGAGCAAGGTGTAGACCGGTCGCCCGCCGAACTTGTCGGTGAGCATGCCCAAGGGGAGGCGCGTGATAGACCCGGTGAGCACGGGAATACCGATCAGCACGCCCATCTGGCTGGCCGTCCAATCAAATACCTGATTGTCCACCAAATAGGTGACCAATACGCCGTTCAGCATCCAACACGCAAAACACACGGTGAATGCCAAGGTATTGAGCCCGAGGATGACGTGGGATCGTCCCGGCTCCAAATGCTCGTGTTTACTCATCACCGTTTACGTATCTCCGAACGAGACTTGCTTGGGGTCAGTTGCTCTTGGGGCGTGCCTCACTCCAGGGCGCACCCGGATCGCGAATCACCTTGCGATCCCAGTTCCAGATCACCTGTTGATACGGCCGCACGACATAGTGCAGCGGCGCTACGACGAAGTGCACCAAGCGCGAGAACGGCACCATCAACACGATCGCGAACGCGCCCACGATGTGGAACTTGATGACCCACGGCAGCGCGAATACGGGTCCGGTCTCGGGGGCCAGCTTCACGAGGGACCACAGATACGGGGAGAGGTCCGCAGCGAACCAGGAGGAGCCCCACCGAAAGCCCAGCGCGATCCAACAACCCAGCACGATCTGGGCAAGGAGGAGCAGCTCGATGGCGACGTCGGTCTTCGTCGTCACCGCACGGATCCGGGCGTTTGTCAGTCGACGCCACATCAGGGCCGCCAGGCCCATGAAGACCGTCAGGCCGAACACGAAGCCGGTCACCTCCAGGGCGATCAGGCGAACCGGAATGCGGTTCCACGCCAGCGTAGCCTGCGGCAAGAGAAACGCCATGAGGTGGCCCACGAACACCACCAGAATCCCGATGTGAAACGGGACCGATCCCCAAAAGAGCTTCTTCCCCTCGAGAAACTGCGAGGAGAGCGATGAAACCGTAAACCCTTTCTGGCGATACCGGTAGGCAACCCCAACCACAAACACGACGACTGCCATGTACGGAAACGCCACAAAGAGAAAAGTGTTGAGCGCATTCATAGCATCCTCCCCGACGGAGCCGGGCGGCCTTCGTTCGTCTCGATATCGAGCTCGCGCCCAATGGAGCGCAAGAAGTCGTTCTCCCGTTCGGGCGGCTTCCATTCCGAGAGCGCAAAGTCCTCCCGGAGCACCTGGAGCACGGCCGTCAGCGGTTCGCGGAACATGGTGCTTCGATCCGCAGACGACGCAATCAGGGTCTTGAAGTGTTTCCTGTAGAGCCCGTTGCGCTGCTCCATGCGCCGCGGTCCGAACTCGGCCACCATCCGCTCGAGCGCGGGATGCAGTATCTCCTCGACGAACTCCACCACCAGTTCCCGGTCCTGCCACGCGGCAACCAGACGCAGCACATTGGGCAAGTGGTCCGTGAGTTCACTGCCGCAGTCGATCCCGGCCTCGCGGTGCTCCCGGCTCAGGTTGACCAGCAGCTCGCCCCGCTTGTAGTCGTCCCCGAACATCACGTATCCGACGCCCAGGGTCGTGACCGATTGCACGTCGAACGACCGCGTGAAGACCTCCTGCACCTCGTCCAGGTCCTCTTCCGAAAAGGGCTCGCCCTGGCTCGGCAGCGCATGGACGAACGCGTCCACCGCCGCCGACGCCAGAGGATAGCGGTCCCTCAGCAACTCATGGATCCTGCGCACCCGTCCCGGATAGCCCCTGTCCGGGTAGTCGAAGAGGGCGGCAAGCTCCGCGTAGTGCTGCAGCGTCTGCATACTCAAGCCCCCCTCTTCGCCGTTTCGGTCTTGAACCCGAACCCGGTACTCCCCTTCACATCGCCCGTGAATTCCATCATCTCCATGGCCTGTTCGCGGTGCGCGGCCGGAATCACGAAGCGATCGTCGAACTGGGCAAGCGACGTCAGGTAATAGATGTCGTCGGCCATTTGGGGGGTCAGGCCCGTGTTGGCCAGGGCCTCCTTCACCGTGGCCTCCGAGACGTCGCCCACGGTTGTCTGACGCCTGTGGAGTCGCACGGCCATGAGCTTTTTGAGGGCATCGCCGACCTTCGCCGTGTCCCCGGCGCTGAACAGATTCGCCATGTACTGCAACGGGAAGCGCGCATCGTCGATGGTGCCAAACAATTCCTTGGTGCTGGTGTCGTAGAGCCAGCTGTCAGGCCAATGCTTGCCGGCGGGATTCATCTTCTTGGACTGCTCGCTGTTGTCGGCCTGCGTCACCGACGCCATGACCGGAAGCAGCGGCGGAACGTAGAACAGCATCGGCAGGGTACGGAACTCCGGGTGTAGGGGAAGCGCCAGGTCCCACTCCTTCACGAATCTGTACGCTGGTGACGTCTGGGCTGCGTGGATCGTCGAATCGGCAACACCGTTGGCCTTTGCCGCAGCGATCACCTTGGGGTCGGAGGGGTCGAGGATCATGCCCATCTGCCGATCCACGACGTCGGCATCCTCGGCGGAGGCCACGCTCTCGATCTGGTCTGCGTCGTACAGCAGGACGCCCAGGTAGCGGATGCGGCCCACGCATGAATGCATGCACGCCGGCGCGAGGCCCGCCTCGATGCGCGGGTAGCAAAGGATACACTTCTCCGATTTGCCCGTGCCCCAGTTGTAGTAGGTCTTCTTGTACGGACAGGCCGTGACGCACATGCGCCATCCGCGGCACACCTCCTGATTGATCAAGACCACCCCGTCCTCACCCCGCTTATAGATCGCGCCGGACGGACATGAGGCAACGCAGGCCGGGTTCAGGCAGTGGTTGCAGATCCGCGGAAGGTAGAAGAAGGCCATGCGCTCCAATTGGAACATGGCCTCCCGCTCGGCCGGGGAGAGCTTCTCGAGGTTCGGATCGTTCCTGGCGTAATCCGGTGACCCGCTCAGATCATCGTCCCAGTTCGGCCCCATCTTGATGTCCATCGGCTCGCCGGTGATCATCGAAATGGGTTGGGCCGTCGGCTGGTCGTCCCCGGCAGGCGATTCGATGAGGTCGAGGTATTTGTAGGTGAACGGTTCGTAGTAATCGTCCATCGCCGGCATGTGGGGATTGTGGAAG
>JBDHHA010000001.1:0-164139 GCA_039589615.1 Gemmatimonadota bacterium | reverse complement strand
AGCAACGCCCGCTGCAGGACGGCGATTGGATGAAAGACGACTGTCACGTGATCTGCCCGGACCCCGCCGGGAATGTGATCATGCGGATCGAGCCGGAAACCTAGCCCCCTCCGCTCGTCCAGCCCTTTTCCCGATAGTAATCGTCCACCATCCGCTGGATGTCGATGGTCGTGCCCTTGGACGGCCCGTCGGGAATGGGGTGGTCCGTGAAGCGGGCCGGCAGCGTGTCTTCGTGGGGCTCCAGGCCTTCGCGCAGATTGAAATCGCGTTCCACCTGGCCGATCTCCGTGCACACGTCCCACAGCTCGGCCGCAGTGATGTCCCGGCCGTACAACCCGGAATACGCTTCCGATGCCATGTCGAAGTCGAACGCGTCCATGCTGCACGAGATGTTCTTACACATGGTCACGCTGTCGGCGAGGATCCCTATGTGCTCCGAGTAGTTCACCAGGGCGCCCTTCCCCTCCTCCTTCAGCCGGTGCGCCGCGTCGGGATCGCCGACGCGCCGTATCGCCAGCGCTTCGTCCCCCGTCAGCTCCACCGTCGGTTCGGCGCGGTAGTGATCTCCCCCTCGTGAGTTCACCGCATTGGTCAGGCCGAATCCCTTGATGCCCCGGGGATCGGCGGAGAACATCTCCAACCCTTTGACCTCCACGGTGAGGGCTCGGGCAGCTTCGCCCAGGGCGTCACCAGCCCGAACCGACCCTTCCGCCAGCAGGTCCCCTATCCCCTGACGGTGGGCGATCATCTCGGGCAACTTCCGCAACGCCTCCGGTGACCCCCACGAGAGATCGATGCCGTCCACCTCCGCTTCCGACAACACGCCTTCCTCGCGGCAATCCATGAGCCAGGCGATGATCTCAGCCGTGGAGATGCAGTCCAGACCCAGGCGGTTCACCGCGTTGGAGGCTCCCACGGCCAATTCGAGATCGCTGTTCCCGCACTTGATGGTGAAGCCCGCCTGGGCCTCGTACTCGGGACCTTCCCCCTCGTTGTACTGCGTCATGTTGTAGCGTGAGCAGTACACGTTGCAGTTGTAGCACGACTTGGCCTTGACGACGTGGTCCCGGCGCAACGCCATCCCGCTGACCTTGTCCAGATCCTCGAAAACGGTGCTGCGATAGTGAAATGCGGGGAGCACGCCCATCTTGGCCAGCGGATTCATGATGCGGGTCGTGCCGTACTTTCGCCGCGCCTCGAACTCCGCGTGATTTTCGATGTCGGTCTTGAGCCAGGCGCACGCCTTCTTGAAACGCTCCGCGTCGGCGGGTTTGACCGGCTTGGTTCCCCGGACCACGATGGCCTTGAGCTTCTTGGAACCCATTACCGTGCCCATTCCCGTCCGTCCCGCGGCCCGCGACATGTTGCACGAAATGATGGCGTAGCGCACCAGGTTCTCGCCGGCCGGCCCGATGGCCGCCACCTGTACGTCGGGATCGCCCAGGTCCTCGCGCAGCCGGACCGTGGTCTCGGTGATGTCCAACCCAACGAGGTGCGACGCGTCCCGCAGCTCCACCGTGTCGTCGTCGATGAACAGATAGGCCCATCGGTCCGACGCGCCCGTGAACACGATCTGATCGTGGCCGGACCAGCGCAGCTCAGGGGCGAAGAACCCCCGGGCACCCGAGTCGCCGAGATATCCCGTGAGGGGACTCTTGGCACTGGCGATGAATCGGCACGACGCGATGAGCGCGCTTCCCGTCAGCGGTCCGACGCCGATGCAAAGGATGTTCTCGGGGCCGAGGGGATCGACGCCCGCCGGCAACTCGTCGAGCAGCGTCTGGCTGTTCCAGCTCCGGCCACCGATGCCGTTCATCGGTGTGGACTCCAGACCGATTTGATGGTTCGTGAGATCAACCCGGAGGCGGGTCCCGTGACAGATGCTCATGGCCCCAGCCTCGCGCCGGCCATCCAGCGCTCCCGCAACGGCTCGGCCACCACCTTGGCGTAGCTCGCACGCCGCCGGGCGGCGCCGCCCCGCGTTTTCAAGAACGGTTCGAGGGAGGGCTCCACGCCGTCGCGCAACACGAGGGCATCGGTAGGACAGATCTCCACGCACGCCGGAGTCCCGCCGCACAGGTCGCAGAACAGGGGTTGCTCCTCGTGGAAACCCACCGCGCCGATGGGGCACTCGTCCACGCAGACCTCACACCCCATGCACTCTCCGCGATCCACCACGATCTGCCCGCGGTCCCCAACCGTCAACGCATCGACCGTGCACTCGAGGCAGTACTTCTCCTCACACCCGACACAGGCGATGGCCAAGTCGACGCCGATCTCTTCGACCTTGGCCACGCGAATGCGGGACAAGGCCGGAGAGACGGAGTCGGAATGAAATGCGCTGCAGGCCACCTCACACATCCGGCAGCCCACGCACCGCTCGATCTCGCAGTGAATCACGTGCGCGGTCTGGGCGGACTCGCGCCGAACTCGTAGTCCTTGGGTGGTTCCACACCCAACAGGTGGCGCACGAAGTAATCCCACCGGCGCCGCATCATGTACGGCGTGTTGCCGAACCCGTGGCGGAGGTTGGGGAACATGATGAAGTCGAATTCCTTGTTGGCCTCGATGAGCTTCTCCACCACCACGAGCGTGTTGTACGGCGGCACGTTGCTGTCCATGCCGCCATGGGCGATGAGAAGCTTGCCCTCGAGGTTCTCCGCCAGGAGCTGGTTGGCCTGGTTGTCGTAGTTGGTGGAACCGTCCGGGTATTCCTCCAAGAGGCCCTGCCACTTCTCACCCCAGTCGTCCTCGTAGTTCCGGTTGTCGTGGTTACCGGCTTGGGACACCGCCACCTTGTAGAAATCGGGATACCGCATGATGGCGTCCGCCGAGGCGAAGCCGCCGCCCGAATGTCCCCAGATGCCCACCCGATCGATGTCCATCCATGGGTTTCGCTCGGCCAACTGCTCGATGGTGGTGATCTGATCCGGCAGACCGTTGTCCCCCATGTTGCCGTAGTAAGCCTCATGGAAGCTCTTGGAACGGCCCGGCGAGCCCATGGCGTCCACCTCGACGACGACGAAGCCCAGCTCCGCGATGGCCTGCTTGTCACTCCGGGACGCGTTGAAGCTCCGGCTCCCCACGCTCCCCGACTGGGGACCCGGGTAGAGGTAGTTGAGGATCGGATACATTGCGTTTGGGTCGAAGCTGGTGGGTCGGTACATCAGTCCGTACAGGTCGGTCTCACCGTCCCGGGCCTTCGTCGTGAAGGGAATGGGCGGTTGCCACCCCATGGCCACGAGGGCGGAGATGTCCGCTTCCTCCAGCTTCATCCGTTCCCGGCCTCTGATGTCCCGCACGACGGTGACCGGTGGAATCGTCGGGGTGGAATAGCTGTCCACGAAGTAGCGGCCCGACTCCGAGAGGGTGACGGTGTGGTTCGCGCTGTCCGGCGTGAGCAGCTGGATTTCCCCCCCGTCGATACCCATGCTGTAGAAGTACTGGAAGTAGGGATCGCCGGGCTCCCGCCCCGCCCCCGTGAAGTAGAGCATGCGGTTCTCTTTGTCGATGCGCCGGAGCTGCAGTACGTTCCAGTCGCCGCTCGTGATCTGGTGCTTGAGCTCGCCGGTCTCGAGGTTGTAGAGATACAGGTGTCCCCAGTTGCTCCGCTCCGAGAACCAGATCACCTCGTTGGTCTCAGGCAGGAAGTGCCAGTTGACCATCCCATTCCCCGACTCGAAGAACGTCTCGACCGTCTCCTCCATCACGTCGCGCACCACGCCGGTCGCGGCATCGGCCACACGGAGCTTGGCCTCCTTGTGGTCTCGCGAGCTGGACACGAAAGCGATCTGGGTGGCGTCATCGCTCCACTCGATGTCGGAGTATCCTCCGCGACACCGGATGTGGTCGCAGATCGTGGAGCGGTGCTGATCCGGCGGCATCTGGAAACGCACGACTTCGCGGGTCTCCAGGTCGATGACCACCCGGGAGATCCGGAAGATCACGCTGTCCTCCGGGAGGGGATAGCGCCACGCTTCCAGCGTGGGGTGCCCCACGGTGGTGGACACCAGGTACATCTCGCCGATCCCGCGCTCGTCGTGCTGGAACGTGGTGACCTTCTTGGAATCGGGCGACCAGAGCACGACGGGGCGGTCGCTCTTGGTCCACCCGGCGTTGTCCGTGGCGTAGCCGAAGTACTCCACACCATCGGTGGTGAGGGCGACCTCCGCCCCGGTGGCGAGACCCTGCATCCACAGGTTGTGGTCCCGGATGAACACGGCGCGGGTGCCGTCGGGCGAAACCGAGGCGTTCGGTTCGACACGCACGCGCCCGGGGCGTACCGTCTCGCAACTGTACTCCCGGATGTCACACGAGTACCGCTGCCCGGATCCGCCCGGCTGGAAGCCGCGGGCCCCAAAGCCGCCCTGCCCGAGGGCGAAGGTGATGGACCGCCCATCGTCCGCAAACTCGAACGTGCTGAACGGCAGGTCAAAGGGACTGTACGTCGTGTCGGCTACGGCGGAGAGGGCGTCGGCCAGTCGTTGATGGTCGAATGCCGGCTCGCGCCTCCGCCGGTTGGGATCGACGAGAATGAACTCGGATCCTTCGGGAATCGTATTCCTATACCAGAGGCGGTCGTCCGGCAGCCAGTTGGGCCGGACCGTCGCGCCGATGACCAGGGCCCCGGTCGTGCGGCTGAGGAACTGTTCCGCGTGGGCATAGTCCTCGGCGGTGAGATCGCGCCGCTCCTGGGCTATGACCGGGGTCGCCGTGACGAGGATCGCCAGTATGACACCACTGAATCTCATAATGAAAACCTCAGAATCTGCGGTTGAGAGCCGTGGGGGAGGCTCGAGGGGGATCGAAGGATTATGACGCGGGGACAGCGGCTGGGCAACACGGGCCCCGGTTAGGCGCCTGCCCTCACCTCTCCCTCGCGCGGCCCGAACGACAGATCGAACACCGACGAGTCCACCTCCACGGCATGGCGCAGGCTTTCGTGCACCGTGATGCGGATCCGGTCGCCGTACGGTGCCAAGCGTTGCAAGAGCCGGCGAAGGTGCCGCGTCTGGTCATGTTGCAGATGCTCGATGTGGAGCGTCACCGTGGAACGGGTGTGCCGGAGCAGCCGCTTGAGGGACCGGGTGGTCTGTACGAAGAACTTACGATCCAGCCAGCCACGAAGGCGGAGCGAGAGCGTCGCCGACGCATCGCGGACTTCGGCGAACGACAGCTCGATGGCGCCGGCCTCCCGATACCGGCGCAGCGTACGCTCGAGCCGACCGAAGTACCCGTGGCCCACACGGCGGGCACGCTCCTCGACCTCGCGGAAATGACGCTCGACGTAGTCTTGCATGGAGAGTCCAATAATCCACTCCCCCACCACACGAGGAAAGAGGTGCGGCCTCCACCACGGCACCGACCCAATGAATCGCCCCACCCGGCGGACGCCCCCGGGAGACAACCCGCGCACGATGAACCTGCGGAGCACAGCCAGCGGCTCCCAGGGGGAAACCCACCCTCGGAACAAGGGACGGCCGAGGTGGCGCAGCTTGTTCCGTATGCGAGCCGCGATGCTCATGTCGCTGAACAGCCGCTCATGCAGGGCGCGATATCCCGCCACCATCTCGTCGTAGCTCATTCCCTTGGGAATCACGTTGGTCCCGAGCTTCACGTTATCGGCGCTGTTGGCGTCGGGGATGAGACGCCCTTCCCGATGTAGCCTGTCGTAGAGCGGGGTTTTCGGCGTGGCCGTGAGCAACCCGATCATCGCCGCCTGAATCCCCGACTCCATAATGAACCGGTACTGAAGGTCGAACGTGGCAACCGTGTCGTTGTCGAACCCGATGATGAACCCGGCGAAGATATCGAGCCCGTGCGCATATATCGTCCGTACCGCGGTGAGAGGGTCCTGCCGGGTGTTCTGGAACTTGAGCGTTTCCTTGAGACTCGCTTCATCCGGAGACTCGATGCCAACGAACACCCATCCGAAGTTCGCCGCCCGGAAGAGCTCGAGCAGCGTTTTGTCCTGCGCCAAGTTGAGGGAGGCTTCGGTGCCCAGGCGAAACCGGTAGCCGTGGCGCTGCTGGTAGTCCGCCAGGTATCGCAGCAGATCTTTGGCGATGCGCTTGTCGCCGATGAGGTTGTCGTCGACGAAGAAGAGGCTCCGCGCGCCGAGCCCACGCAATGCGTCGAGCTCCCGCCCGATCTGCTCGACGGACTTCGTGCGGGGCCGCCGTCCGAACATCACGATGATGTCGCAGAACTCGCAGCGAAATGGACATCCCCGGGAGAACTGGAGACCCATGGCCTGGTACTTGTCCACCTGCAGTAGGTCGAACCGAGGAACCGGAGAATCCTTGAGATCAACCGTACCGGTCTCGTGGTACAGCGCCTTGGCCTTTCCCGCGTCCACATCCCGGCAAAATGCCGGCCAGATGTACTCAGCCTCGCCGGCGACGACGGTGTCCGCCAAGGACGCGTAGCGCTCCGGGACCAGCGACGCAAAGCTGCCGCCTGCCACCACCTGGTACCCCTTGCTCCGGTAATACCCCAGCAACTCCCGCTGCCGCGGGAACTGCACACCCATCCCACACACGCCGATGAGGTCGGCGTCCGGCGCCAACGGAAGTGTTTCGATGTTCTCGTCCACGATGGTGACGTCCCAGGAGTCGGGACAGAGGGCCGCCAGCGTGGCCAGGCCCAGCGGTGGATTGACCGCCCTGCTCCGGTCGGGGAGTGTGTCCACAACCCACCTGAAGCTCCAGAAGCTCTCGGGAAAACGCGGATTGATGAGCAGGAGGCGCATCAGAGCTACCAGTCGGTAGCGGATACAGGCAGGACGAATGCAGACACCTTACAAATAACCGTGCATGTCCACCAGGACGCAAGAGGGCATCCCTCGTGGTGTCTGCTACCCCACCCGGAGCGGTTGAATCGGATCCACCATCGTCGCACGCCTGGCGGGGAGCCAGCACGCCAGCAGCGCGGTGCCGCCCAGCAACACCGCCACACCACCGAAGGTGACCGGGTCCGCGGTCCCCACGCCGTATACCACGTTTGCCAGGACGCGGGACGAGACCAGCGCACCAGCCAACCCCAGACCGATGCCGAGCACGGCATAGGTCATGCCGTGCCATACCACCAGGCGCCACACACCGCTCGCCGTGGCGCCCAGCGCCATGCGCACGCCGATCTCGTGCCGTCGCTGGTTGACCCAGTAGGACAACACGCCGTACACGCCGGCACCCGACAGCGCGAACGCCACGCCGGCAAAGATGGCGAGCACCAGCGCGTAGAACCGTTCGACGGCAATCGACTCGCCGATGAGCGATGCCATGGCCACGACACTGTGGGCCGGCTGTCCTCGATCGATATCCGCGATGCCGCCCCGGGCCAGCGCGGTGAGGGACGCCGCGTCATGGGTGGCGGAGCGCACCACGAAGGTCATCATCTCATCGGGATACTGGGCGTGGGCCATGTACATCTCGCCCCGGGGTTCGGTACCGAGACCGTAGTATCGTGTGTCGCTCACCACACCGATGACCTCGAACCACTCCCAGTCCCAGGCCGGAGTATAGATGCGCTCGCCCACGGGACTCCGTCCCGGCCACACCTCGTTCGCCATGGTCTGGTTGACGAGGGCGACACGGGGCGCGGTGGGGCCGTCGAAGTCGTTCAAGTCCCGCCCGCGAACGATGGAGATCCCCATCGCCTCGAAGTAGCCCGGGGTCACCACACGAAAATCCGCCTGGGGCAACTCGTCATCCTCCAGGTGTTCCTGACCCTCCAGGCGATACGGCAGATCGTAGTTCACGCCCAGAGGATCCATCGGCAGCGCGGTGGTCCCCCCCACATATTCCACGCCGGGCATCGTCTGCAGTGCCGCGCGGAGGTCGAGACCGTACTGCCGCACTTTCTCGGACGTGTTGTAGCTCGCGCGGTTCATGAACACCCGGGCGGCGACCGCCCGCTCCGTGTCGAAACCGGGATCCACCTTTTGCAGCTCGACCATCGTGCGCATCAGGAGACCGGCACCGCACAACAGCATCGTGGTGAGGGCGAGCTGCGACGTGACGAGCATGGCCCGCATCCGGTTGTGGCGCCGTCCTGCGCTGGCAGACCGGGAACCGCTCTCCGTCAGCGTTTCCTGCAAGTCCACCCGGGCACCGTGCAGCGCCGGTGCGAGTCCGAACAGGATACCCGTCACCGCCGACGCCAGCACCGCAAAGCCGAGGGCTGTGCCGTCCAACGCCAACTCTTCGGCCCGGGGGATGATCCCCGGCTCGAACGCCAGAATGAGATTGTGCGCGACCTTGGCGAACACGATGCCCACGACGCCGGCTCCCAGGGAAAGGATCACGCTCTCGGTGAGGAGTTGCCGGGTGAGCCGCGCGCGTCCGGCACCCAGCGCCGACCGCACGGCAATCTCCCGCTCACGCACCGCGGCACGGGCCAACAACATGTTGGCGATGTTGACGCACGCAATCAGCAGCACCAGCCCCACAGCAATGAATGCGACGACCAGCGTCGCCCGGGCCTCACCAACGATGCGCTCCCGCATCGGTTCCACCGCCGCCTGCCACCCCTCGTAGATGTCGGAGAACTCGCCCACTTGGAGCTCGTTGGAGATCCGTCGAAAGTCGTCGCGGGCCTGCGCCAGGGTGACACCGGGACTGATGCGCCCCACGGCATTCAGCCACCGGGCGTGGCGCGTCCACCGGTTCGGTGCAGTGAACTTGACGGGCAACCACAGGTCCACCTCCGGCAGGGGCGCGGCGACTTTGGGCTTCATCACGCCGACGATCTCCACCGGCTGGGCGTCGAGGCGAATCACCGTCCCAACGATGTCGGGATCGGCGCCCCAACGATCGCGCCACAGTCGGTGGCTGATGACCGCCACGTTGCCGCGGCGTCCCTCGGTGGCGTCGTCCATGGTCAACGGACGGCCGAACAAGGGCTGGAACTGGAGCACCTGGAAGAAGTTGGGGTAGACAATGACCCCCTCGAGCCACGACGGCTCCTCTTCGTAGTCGAGGACGAAGCGGGTGCTCCCCCAGAGCGTCACGTCGGCGAGCGTGCGGTTCCCCGCCCGCCAATCGAGGAACACCCCCATGGAGGCCGCATCCGACTCCGTGCGCTGTGTGGGGTGTTGCTCGGTGATGACGACGAGTTGCTCGGGCTCCCCGAACTGCAGCGGCCGGAACAACACGCCGTTGATGACGCTGAAGATGGCCGTGTTTGCGCCGATCCCTAAGGCCAGGGTCAGCACGGCGATCAGCGTGAACCCCGGGGCCCGAGCAAGTAGCCGAACGGCAAAGCGGATGTCCTGGCCCACCGCGTCGAACGTGGCGCGAACCCGCGACTGCGTCGTAGGGATCGGCGTGCCGGTGTGCCGCGGTGTCAGGAGCTGGCGACGGCGCGCAAACCGCGACGACGCCACCCGCTCCCGGGACGCGTGGACCGCCATGTCCCGCAGCGTGCGCAACCCCAGGGCCAATCGAGCACGGGTCCCCCGCCGGCGCGCGTCCCGACGCTTGTCGGCGAAGAGCTGGATCATGTCGTCGCCGAACGCGCGGCGAAACGCCGGCGGATAGGCGCGAAGCAGCACGCGGTAGACGCGCACCGCCATGGGCGGCCGGGGCGACGTCATGGGGACAGGAGCTTGTGTGAACGGGCGAGTGCGACGAGCCGCTCGAGACGGGCCGCTTCCTCCCGGGCCGCTCGCTCGCCGGCATCGGTGATGCCGAAGTAACGGCGCCGCTGGTCGTCCAGGTCAGGATCGGGCCGGTGGTCGGCCTCGGAAATCAGCCCATCGGCCATCAGGGTCCGGAGGGTGCGGTAGAGGTTGCCCGGCTCCACGTGCTGCCCGGGAAGGCGGTCCTCCAACGCCTTCACGATGCCGTAGCCGTGACGCTCCCCTTCCATCAACACGAGCAGAATGTGAAACACGTTTGGCTTCATCGGATGGTCCCCGCTGATGTCATCAGGACACGAGTCAACAAGACTATAGTCTATTTGACACGAAATGACAAGGGGACCTGCGGGACGGCCGCTACTGCTCCTGCGCCTGCTCCAACCGGAACATCACTTCGGCGAACTGGCGCCCCAGATCCATGTATCCCACCGAGTCGTAGTGCCTCGGATCCGAGTACGCATAGAGGTCGGTGCTGGTTACAAGGGCGGCACAGGGGTCCCGATCGGCGAAGACGGTTTGGGCCGCCCGCACGATGCCGCCATGCTCCCACACCTCGCCGTCGGGATCGTCGCCCGAATCGGAGATGCGGCCGATGACCACCGGGAGATCGTCCACGCGGAACGCGGCGCGAATCAGGTCCACCAGGCGGGTGAGGTTGTTCACGTAGCGCCGGGCGATGGCCGGCGTATACGAGGCGTCACTTTCCCCCTGCATCCACACGATTCCCGCCGGCACGAGGACGTCGGGCTGCCCGTCCCCGTCGATGTCCCCGGCCGCCATGGCGTGACGCACCGTGGCGAGGAAGTGGTCGTACTGGTTGACCCCGTTGCCGTCCGTGTAGTCGGGATCCCACGATCCGGCCTGTCCCGCCGCCGCCCGATCGATGGACGTGCCGCCCCGGGAGTACTTGATGAGGGCGATGGGTGTCGTGGGGTCCAGCTCCAGCAATCGCCGCGCGAAGGTCAGTTCCACCCCGAAGCGGTTCGAATGGCTATTGACCGCACCATCCGACGAGAAGCCCACCCCGTGTCCCGGCAGCAGCTCCGACCAGACGCCGCGGCCGTCGGCCTCCTCTCCATCGGCGGCCGGATTGCCGTGGAAGATCCACACGCCGGTCACAGGGGCCCGGAGCTCGGCGGGCAGTTCGGCCACCATTCCGTACCCGTCCATGTTGGACTGGCCGCCCAGGAAGTACACTTTGTAGGTCGTCTGGCCGGTGGCTTGAGCGGTGACGGCGCAGAGTGATAGGCAGAGGGGGACCAAGAAGGTGCGCATGGCGATCTCCGGTTGAGGAGAATCTGTGTCGCCGGACGGCCTCCCGCCAGGAATATCCCACTCGTTCTCACGAGGACCGATCGTGACAGACGGCGACGTAAGCCCCTGGTGGGTCTCGTTCTTTCAAGGTCCCTGGGGCTCGCTCCAACGGGCCGGATATCCTCCGGAGAAGACCCGGGAGGAGATCGACTTCATCGTGAAGGCCCTCGAGCTGGGTGACGCCGAGCGTGTCCTCGATGTGCCCTGCGGCGAAGGGCGCCACAGCATCGAGCTGGCGTCGCGGGGTTTCGCCGTCACCGGGATCGAGCTGAACGCCGAGGCCATCGACACCGCCCGGGCCAATGCGGCGGAACGCGGCGTGACCGTCGACTTCCAGGAAGAGGACATGCGGTCGCTCTCCGCTCCTGGAGGATTCGATGCCGCCATCTGCTACGGCGGCAGCTTCGGCTACTTCGACGACGAGGGGAACCTCGCGTTCGTGAAGGCCGTCGCCGGCGCCTTGAGTGACAACGGGCGGTTCCTCATCGACACACCCGTGGCCGAATCGCTGTTTCCCCAGTACAAGGAGCGAGACTGGCAGTGGTGGGACGAGGAATCCCGCGACACGCGGATTCTGCAAGAGCGTTCGTGGGATCTTCGCACGGGACGGATACACGCCACGTGGATGTTCATCGGGCCGAACGAAACGTCGTCGGCAGAGATTTCCATCAGGATCTACACGTGCCGTGAGCTGTGTGAGCTGCTCCGCGAGGCTGGATTCCAGGAGTTCCGTCCCCTCGAGACGAAGACCCACGCACCGTTCAAGATGGGGTCCTGCCGGCTGAGCCTGGTGGCATACAAGTGACGGGAGCAAACATCGTCATCCGTGACGCCACCGCCTCCGACGCGGAACCCATCGCTGTGCTGCTGGGCGAGCTGGGGTATCTCGCAGAACCTGCGTCCATACCGCCTCGACTGGAGCAGCTCCGGTCCTCGGGCCGTGCCATCGCGCTGGTGGCAGAGCGTGGTCAGGCCGTCGTCGGTGTGGTCGCCGCCCATGCGTACTCGTCCCTGCATGTGGATCGTTATATCGGGTGGCTCACGACACTTGTGGTGAACACCAAGGAGCGGCGCCAGGGAATCGGCCGGCGGCTGGTCCAGGCCGCGGAGGAGTGGGTTCGGGAGATGGGGTGCATTCGGGTCTCCGTCTCCACCAGATCCGACCGCATCGAGGCCCACGAGTTCTACGATGGGCTCGGGTACCGGCACACCGGAATGCGTTACACCAAACCGCTCGGGGACACATGAACGACATCAACCTTCGCCGCGTGGTTGCCGGCGGCCTGCTGGCCGGGTTTCTCTACAACGGCGGAGGGATTACCCTCGCCATCCTATTGAACCTGGAGAGCACCTTTGCCCGTTTGGGGGCGGAGCCCTCCCTTGCCGCCGGGCTCATGCACCTCGGCATCCGATTCGGCCTCGGGATCGTGAGCGTGTTCCTCTACGCAGGCATTCGGCCGCGCTTCGGGGCGGGTCCCAACGCGGCGATCCTCGCAGGGGTCTTGATGTGGCTCACCGCCTACGTGCCGGGGACCCTCGTCATGCAGGAACTGGGTGTGTTCACCGGGACGCAGGCGGCCATCGCCATCGCGTGGGGATTGATGGAGGCGTGCATTGCGACAATCGCCGGGGCGTTGGTGTACCGGGAGGGGCAGGCCTCCTAGCGCCTGCGGGCCGGTAATGCGCTGTCACACGGATCGACACGGTCTCGTGGTCGTGTTTCTCACGTCGGCCATGTTGGCGTGCTCGCAAACACCCGACGCCCCCATACCCTATGTCGGTGTTTCCGAAACTGATCCAACCGGGTCGCCGGCGATCTCGGTCAGCGCGCTCATCTTCGCGTACGACATGGAGACCACCACGCCGGATGGCCTCCTCCGAGACTTCAGCGGCAACGGACATCATGCCGAACCGCACGATTTCCGATCCACGGACGGTCGAGTCGGCGGCGCGGCGCTCTTCGCCTCGGTCGACGATCGGGTCCATGTGCCGGAACATGATGCGTTTGATCTCGACGGACCGCTCACCATCGCCGTGTGGGTCCGGGTCGATTCGTTGAATCTCCATCAACACATCGTCGCGTGCGACGATAAGTGGGCGCTCTGGGTGACGCCCGACAACCGGTACCGTTTGGGCGACACCCGCGGCGGGGGATGGTCGACGACGGAGAGCCGTGTCGAGCGAGGAGCATGGGCCAGTGTGGTTGCCGTCCTGCGGGGTACAGCCGGCGATTCACTCACCGAGGAGACGGCGGCGATCTACGTGAACGGCGAGCCTGCATCCGCCTTCGCGCACCTGCGGAACGCGCAGGCGCAGGCGAGTGGCGCCTGGAGCCCCGGGGAGTTGTACCCGAGTGATGCGTGCTACATGGGTTTCGAGTCACACCAGGGGGAACCGCGGCACCAGCAGATGCCGTTCGCGGGCGCTTTGGACGAGGTGCTGGTGTTCTCGAGGGCGTGGACCGACATGGAGGTCCGGGCGTTCGCCACCCTGCCGGCCGAAACCGCCGCGGCCCGCCGGCCGTAGTGGGCCGTCACGTCTACTCGGCGCGCAACGTCTCGATGGGCTCCAGTCGCGTCGCCCGCGCCGACGGGATGATCGTTGCGCCGGCGCCCGCGACGGCCATCGCGAGCACGACGAGTCCGTACACGGGTGGGTCGTAGGGACTCACGCCCATGAGTATCTCGCCCATCAACGGCGAGATGAGCGCCGCGAGGCCCACTCCCACGGCCAACCCCACACCGACCTGAAACAAGCCCGACTTGAAGTTTAGCCACAAGATGCGGCGCGAGTTTGCCCCCATGGCCATGCGTATGCCGATTTCCTTGCTCCGGCGACGCACGGAGAACGCCAACACGCCGTAGAGCCCCACAGTGGCCAAGAGGAGTCCAGCCAGCCCATAAAGGGCGAACATCACGCCGAACGTTCGCTCGGGCAATGTGTTCAGGTATATCGCCCGATCGAGTGGCGCCACCTCGTACAACGGCACGTTCGGATCGATGTTGGCCAGCTCGGCCAAGACGAGGGGCGTGAGTCCCAAGGGATCTGCCGGACCCCGAACGAGGAGGCGCACCGTGCGCCGGCGGGATTGTGCTAATGGGCGATAGATGCCTGCCGATTGGGGTCCGCGGTTCCCGTTCATCGCCATGTCGGGTGCGAGGCCGACGATCCTGAGCCATTCGGTCTCCGACTCCAGAGAATGGATATTATGGATCTTGATGCGGCGGCCCAAAGCATCATCTCCAGGGAAATGCCGGTCGGCGAACCTCTGGTTGACGATGACCACTCCCTCGCTCCCCCTGTCGTCGCTCCACACAAACTCCCGCCCCGCGATGGGGGTCACACCAAGGGTGGCGAAATACCCCGGGCTCACGTCGTTTTGCAGCACACGCGGCAGGCGCGCCTCGGGCTCGACGGGTTCCCCTTCAACCTGGTAAGACATGCGCCCGGCCGTTAGCCCGGGGAGGAACGTGGAGACGGCCGCACCACGAACGCCGGGGTGCGCTTCCAGTCGCTCCAGCAGATCGCGGTGAAATGGCGTGAGGTCGTCACCCGCAGGATAACCGCCCGACCTGAGCGTAATGTACGCCGCGAGTACGTCCTCAGTGGCAAATCCGAGCTTGGAGACCGTTTCCCCCATCACACCCTTTACCATCAGCCCGGCCACCGTGAGCAACGCACACGAGAACGCCACCTCACCGACCACTAGCCCTCGACTCAAGCGTCCCAGTCGCAGGCTCGACGCGCCCCTGGACTCGTCCTTCAGTACTTCGTTCACGTCGACGCCGGAGGCCTTCCACGCCGGGAGCGTGCCTGCAATGACGCTGGCGAGAAGGATCAGCACAAAAGTGAAAGCCAACACGGTCGTGTCGACCCGAAACACCATCCAGGATATCGGGATGAGGTCTGCTATGGTGTTACTGAACATCACCACGCCGACGTGAGCCAGGAGCAAACCCAGCACCCCTCCGACGGCGGCAATGACCGAAGTCTCCATCAACATCTGTCCGACCACCCGGCGGCGACTGGCGCCCAACGCCGTGCGCACCGCGACCTCGCGACTTCGCGCCGCCGCGCGGGCCAGGAGGAGATTGGCCACGTTGGCACAGGCGACCAGCAACACGAAGGAAACGACGAGGACCATGGCGTGGATCATCAAGGCGGCCTCGGGTTCGACCACGAAATCCTTGAACGTGACCATGCGAGCCGTGACGCCGCGGTTCACTTCAGGATACGCATCCTGGAGTCGCCGGGAGATTGCCGCGAACTCCGCCCGGGCCTCATCCAATGAAACGCCTTCCCGCAGCCGCCCAAGTCCTCGAACGCGGCGGCCCGATCCCCGCTCCACTCCTACAGGATCCACCTCGAGGGGAATCCAGAGGTCTTCGATGTATGGAAAACGAAAGCCCTCGGGCATGACGCCCACGACCGCACGCTGAACACCATTCACCCGAACGATTGTCCCGAGGATCGCGAGATCCTGCTGGTAGCGGCTCGCCCAGATGCCGTGCCCCAGAATCACCACCGGGTCGGCTCCCGGACGCTCTTCTTCGTCTCGGAATCCCCTGCCCAACCAGGGACGTGCCCGCAACATGTCGAAGGCGTTTGCCGTGACATACGCACCCAGAACTCGTTCCGGGCGATCCCCCACGCCGCTCAGGTCGAAGCTCGTTTCGACAAACGCCGCAACGCCTTCCAAGGTGGACTGCTGGGCCCGCAAATCGGAGACGTCGTGAACCGTGATGCGAACGTTGGTTTGATTCTCTGCGAAATTGTCCCTGGTGAGCGACACGACCCGGTCCGGCTCGGGGAACGGCGGGTCCCTGAGGAACCCGTGGCTGATGCTGAACATCGTGACCGTGGAGCCGATGCCCAGGGCAAACGCCAACGACGCGAGCGCCGTGATGCCGGGGTTCTTGACAAGCATCCTCACGGAATGGCGCAGGTCTCTCCAGCAGCCTTCGGGGTTCAACGTCATTGTGACGGAGGATCTCGTCATGGATCCCATCGCGCGGCGCGCACCGACCAGCCGCTCCCGCACCGACGTGGCGGCGAGCATGGCGAACTCGCGCAGGATGACTGCGGTCTTCCCAAATGATTGGCCGGTGGCATCCCGGTACGCGTCCTTGAACACTTCGACCGTTTCTGCTCCGTATCTTTCCTGGAAGTCCCTGGGCAATGCGAATCTCGCGACCCACCTGAAGAGCCGCACGGCCATTGGTTCCCCACGATGCGCCGGCCGCCTCACGTCGTTCTCCCTCGCAGAACGCCTTTTCGCCGTGCCATGGCCGCCAGCCGATCGAATCGCTCCGCTTCACGCTCCAGGGCCCGCTTGCCGGCGGCGCTAATGGCGTAATAGCGACGTCGCTCGTCATCCAGTTCGGGCACGGGACGTTTGGCGGATTCTTTGATCAGTCCGGCCTCGAACATTCGCTTGAGAGCGGAGTACAGCGTGCTGGCGGTGAGTTTCACCTGGCCGCCGGTTCGCTCTCTGACGTCCCGGATGATGGCGTAGCCATGAAGCTGCCGGTCGCTCAACGAGAGCAAGATCTGAAACGCTTGGGAGGAGAGGCTGGTGGGCACCATGACGTTTACCTGCTGGGGCGATAGACTAGTATGTCACGCGATATAGTGCTCTTGTCCGTACGGCTGGGTATCCGGATAGTTTCACGTCAGCGGTGTCATAACAAATCTTCACACACCTGCCCTCCTACCGAAACACCTGGTCTTCCCATACGTACGAGAGTGCATCACCACGGACACAGCTCACGGAGAGGATCATGATGCACCGGAGATTCCACAGTGTGGTGTCGGCGCCCTTGGCAGTTCTCGTTCTGAGTGGCTGTGCGCCGACGGCCGACGACATCATCGCCAGGTCCATCGAAGCCCGGGGTGGGTTAGCCGCCCTGGAGGCGCGGGAATCCGTCAAGATGACCGCGATGGTCGAGCGACCGCAGGACCAACTGCGATACTCGATGACCCTCTACCGCAAACGTCCCACGTTCTACCGAATGGAGTTGCAGTCAGGGGACACCACTGTTGTGCAGGCCACCGACGGGGAGTTGGCCTGGTTGGTGAATCCTCTGACCGGCATGGCCGAGCCCACGACGATGGCCGCCGGTCCAGCCGCCACCTTCAACCGCCAAGCGCATATGGAGACGAGCCTTCAAGGTTTGCTCCCAGCCGGAAGCAGCGCTCGCTTTGTCGAGAGGGTGGAAGAGGACGGCGTCGAGCTCCTGGTCGTCGAGATCATTCACGCCGACGGGGGTGAGATCACCAACTACTACGATGCCGACACGTATCTGGTTCGCAAGGCCACCAGGATGCAGGAGACGGCCGACGGCGTGCAGGAAGTGGTGACCCTCGTCAGTGATTACCGGGAGGTGGACGGCGTGGTGTATTCGTTCCACGCCGAGCGCCAGATCGACGGCGAGACGATATCGATCACGTCGTGGGAAGCGTTCGAGGCCAACGTGCCAATGGACGACGAGCTGTTCAGGATACCGACGGCCCCCTAGGAATCACGCACGGGGCGGCCGTCAGCGCGGCAGACGCTTCAGGGCCTCCACCGCGTAGACCCGCACCTCCCAGTCCTCATCCTGCGTGGCCCGCTGCAGCGCGTCGCGTGCATCCGGTGAGCCGATGTCCACGAGGGCGGCTACGGCCGACCGCCGCACATGTGGGTGCTCGTCGTCCAGTCGTTCGATGATCAGCGGCAATCCCTCCTCCGATCCCAGTATTCCCAGCGACTCGACGGTCGACGCGCGGATCCGCATGTCCGGATCCCTCGAGGTTCCTGCGGCACGGTCGAGCAACGCTGCGACGCCGATGTGGGCCAGGGAGCGCATCGCCGCCTGCCGGATCCAGGACTCCGGATCGTCCAGCAATCTCAGTAGAGGCTCCGCACATTCTCGAGAGCCGATTGCCCCCAGAGCACGGACGGCGTTGCCCCGGACACCCGCCACCGGATCGCTCAATGCCGCCATGAGTGGGGGAACCGCCCTGTCCGAGGGAATCCTCCTGAGGAAATCCGCGGCGAGGTCCCGCACTTCGGCTTGATCGTTCTCGAGGAGCGGAAGAAAGAAATCGACGGCCGGGTCCCCGAAGGCGACGAGCCGGAGGCCGATGAAGTATTTCGCCCTCGCGTTGGGTTCCTCCACGAGCTGCGCCGCCAGCTCGGCCATTTGGTTCCTCTCTCGCTCCGGCGAGAGCATCGCGGCGGCTCTGTCCATTCCGCCGGCGTAGAAGAAACCCGAAACGCCGAGCAGGAGGACCCCGTAGATCGCGACGACGGCCGCCACCTCTCTCCTTCGCGCCGGCTCCCTCCTCTTGAAGAGCAAGCGACACGGCAGCCCGAAGAGCCCCGTGACGAACCCGGGAACCGGGAACAGGAAAGGGGCGCTCCGCCGATAGGTCTCGTACGCGTCGCCGTGCCGCTTGCGCATGTTCAGCTCCTCCAGCATCGCCACGCCGATGATGACCAGCGTCGAGAGAAGCCACGGGAGGCTCGCATCGATCCCCCACGAGCGCCTGGGATACATTCCGCGCAACAGCAGCAGATAGACGCCGTAGCTCCAGAGGATCCACCCCAGATACTGGGGATGTCGGCAAAGCCGGTACACCCAGAAATCGGCCACGCCCAATTTCCGCGCCCGGGCCGAGAGCCACGCAAGGGTACCTGTGAAGAAGAGCAGCAGGCCGCTGCCCAGAAAGAAGTAGACGATCGGCCAGTAGCCGTTGATCCCGATTTGCCGGAAGACCCACATGATGAGGTCGTACGGCGCCCGGATGACGAGTCCCAGCCGCTGCAGCTCGTACGAGATGTCGAGCACCGGCAGCCACAGGATATTCAGCATGCCCAAGCCGGCGAGAAAAAACATCACGCCGGCAAACTGGGCGAAAACCGGCAACATGAACCCGACGGCACCGACGGCCGCGAGGCCGGTCTTGCGCGTGGCAAACCCGGCGACGATCAGCACCACCATGAGGGCGAAGCAGACATAGCCGATCAACCGCAAGTTGAAATGGTCGATGAACAGCTCGGTCTTGAGCACGCTGATCTCGTCGACGTGCGAGTCGAGATTGGGAGTGGTGATGGTGCCCTGTAGCGCTCCATCTATGAGATAGGGCAGCTCAACCGTGGCGAAGGTGAGCCCGATCGTGAACACGGCAGCGAGGAGGACGATAAACGCGTTTTGCCGGGTCCGATGCTTCATGGAGTACTTTGAGGTCAGTCCAACTCGATGGGCACGTTCATGACGATCGCCTGGAGCTTCTTCATCGTCTCAACGTAACGGTTGAAGTAAACCTCAGATATCCTGGTCTGTAGGGCATACCCCATTTTGAGATCATCATCCATCAGTTCCTTCAAGGCCGCGCTCTGGAACTTCAATAGCTCCGAGTCCACCGTGCACTGGGCTGTCAGCTCATACGAATCCCTATAGAAACACACACACGAGCCGAACATCGCCCCTTTGGCCAGTTGGTCGATGGCGATGCTGGTGCGGCCTTTCCCGGGCAGGCGCAACGTGACCTCCCCGTCGAGTATCGTGAAGAAATGAGCGGCCTTGTCACCGGCCCGGTACACCGTATCTCCAGCAACGCAACTGATTCGTTCGGAGGCTTCGCTGAGCGCATCCACCTGGTCCGGACGCAAGAATCCAAACAGTTCTCGAGCAATGATACCTACAGTCATGATCAACCTCCTCAACGTTGTCTTGGCTACGGAGATCGCTCGCCAGGTCATCGCGATACGGTAAGAGGGTTCTCCGCAGTGGCAAATCACACATCTCGACTTCCGCGCGGTATTTCGTGGCGAGTTGTAGGCCACACCGGCGACTATCCAAGCTTGTCATGCTCGGACGGAAGCAGATGCCATTTTACGTATCAGAGGGAAGAGGCTGCGCCACCGAGCGTCCCTACCTCGTGGTCTTCAACAACAAGATATCCGACGGTACAATGCCGCGGTATCGAGAGGCCTGTGACGCTTCCTTTAGACGTTCACTCGATCATCAAGAACGCAGAATTGCAGCGCGCAAGATGGGTGGCACATCTCGAACCTGCATCTGCATTTGATCTGCAACGGTCACTCCGCCTGCAGTGCCCGCACCGGATCCTGCCGCGCCGCCCGCATCCCGGGCATGAGGCACGCCAGCACTCCCACGAGGGCAAACAGCACACTCACCGCGGCAAACGTCACCAGATCGGTGGGCGCCACCCCGTAGAGCTGCTCTTGAATCAGCCGTGTGACGCCGATCGCGCCGCCGATGCCCACGACCAAACCGATCCCCACTAAGGCCAGACCCCGGCGGAGCACGAGCTGAACCACCCGTCCCCGCGTGGCGCCCAAGGCGACGCGAATGCCGATCTCGTGCACTCGGCGGGCCACGAAATACGCCAGCACGCTGTAGAGACCGATGGCCGCGAGGAACGCCGCCACCCAGGCGAAGAGGGTGAGTGTCAGCATGATCACACGCGTTTGGGACACGGAGTCGGCAATGACCTGCTCCATGGTGCCCACGCCGGCCAGGGGGATGTCTGGATCCCTGGCCCGGAGAATGGCCCGCACGGCGTTGGTCACCAGGGAAGGATCGCCGGCGGTCCGTATGGCCAACCGCATGGTCGTCACGGCGCTCTGGGGGTACGCGTAGTACATCTGCCAATCGGGTTGGCTCGTGATCCGGGTCATGCGCACGTCACCCACCACGCCGATCACCCGGGTCAGCACCGGCTCGTCCCTGCCCCAGTCCACCGCGACCGGGCGACCGATGGGATCCTCGTCGCCGAACAGGCCCTGCGCCATCAGCTCGTTGATTATGAGAACGCGCTCGCCGTCGGCCACGTCCCGGCGGTCGACGTCGCGGCCCGCCAGGAGCGGGATCCCGATGGCCTCGAAGTAGCCGGGCAGGATGCGCCGGTGTTGGGCGAGGCGCGTCCGTCGCGTGTTGTCGGGAGGATTCTGCGGGTCCCACGCTCCCACGTTGCTGTAGCCGTCCCGAATGGGGAGCATGCTGATGGCGCCTGCCGACCGGACGCCTGGCACCGCCCTGATTTCCTCGAGCAACCCGTCGTAGAACTGCACCCGGGAATCCACGTCGGCGTATTTGCCGTCTGGAAGGTTGACCCCGGCGGCGAGGACGTTTTCGGTGGCGAACCCCGGATCGACGGCCTGAATCTCCGCGAAGCTCCGCATGAGGAGCCCCGACCCGATCAACAACACGACGGATAGCGCGACCTGCGAAACCACCAGCGTGCTGCGCAGGCGTGTCGCCGCGCTGCCGGCCGACGTGCGCGCGCCGCCTTTCAGTTGCTCGGCGGGGTTCGCACGAGATCCCGACACCGCCGGCGCGACCCCGAAAACCAGCGCCGTGCCCACCGAGAGGGCCAAGGCGAAACCGAGCGTCGGAACGGGCAGGCCAACCTCGACGACACCCAAGGTGTCCAGGGAGATGAACTGGAGGATGAGCCGCTGAAACCACACGGCCAACACGATGCCCGCCGTACCGGCGGTGACGGCAATCAACGCGCTCTCGGTCAGCAGTTGCCGGGCCAACCGCCCCCCCGACGCGCCCATGGCGGCACGGATCGACAGCTCCGTGCCACGGCTGGACCCCCGGGCGAGAAGCAATCCGGCAACATTCCCGCACGCGATGAGCAACACCAGGGCGATGGCGGCCATGAGCATGATGAGACTGGGACGGAAATTCTCCACGATGGCCGAGTGGAGCGGCGTGAGGTTGAGTCCCTTGTTCTCGTTGGATTCGGGGTACGCCTCTTGGAGTTGGGCCGAAATGACGTCGATTTCCGCCTGCGCCGTCTCCAGGCTCACGTCCGGCTTCAGGCGTCCCACGAGCACCCAATTGTGGAACCGCCGGACACCCGTGGCGGGACCGCCGTCCCGCATGGGGATCCACACGTCCACGTCGTAGAACAGGTGAAAACCCGCGGGCATGACACCGACGATCGTGACCGGCAACCCGTCGACGACCAGCGTGCTTCCCACGACGTCGGGGGAACCCCCGAACCGCCGCTGCCACAGGCCGTGGCTGATCTGGACCACCCACGGTGCGGACAGCTCCGCCTCCGCCGCCGTGAAGTTCCTACCCAACTGGGGCTCGACGCCCAACGTGGTGAACAGGTCCACGCTGGCGAGGGTCCCTGCCACCCGCTCCGGCTCCTCGCCTCCGGTTATGGTGAGACCGGCCCAGCTCCCACTCAGCACCGCGGCCAGCGATTCGAGTTGCTCCGATTGATCCCGGTAGTCGTAGTAGTCCGGCGCCGAGACGTTGCGGGCCAACCGACCGCTCCACGTCGTCCGCCCCATGGCTAGACGATCGGCCTCGGGAAACGGCAAGGTGCGAAGCAGCGCCGCGTCGGTCACACTGAACATGGCCACGTTGGCGCCGATGCCTACGGCCAGGATCAGGATGGCGACGGCGGTGAAGCCCGGCTCCTTCACCAGGGTCCGAATCGCATAGCGGATATCCTGCAGCACGGTGCTCATGGATGACGCTCTCCGTCTCGATGTGTTCAGATGCAAGCCGACGGGACTGATTCCCGTAAGGCGCCTGCCGGCCAGCCGGCCGATGAAGCGAACGACCTGACTCCAATACCACGCCCCGGCGGGGCTGCGGCCCTCGAGCTGCACCCGGGCGCGATAGACCTCCTCCAGGTCTCCCAGAACCTCGGGGGCAGCGTCCTCGGACAGACACGCCCTGAGGATCGCGACGGCCGGCCGTGGTGCGGATTCCCTCACTCCGCCACCTCCAACCCATCCCACATGCGAAGCAGCGCGTCGCGGGTTTCGAGGAGGGTTTGTCGGGCGGCCGGCTGCACCTCGTAGAGGCGCTTGCCCCGACCGCCCCGCTCCGGCGTGGACTCCGCCAGACGTGACGTCACCAGACCCTTCTCTTCCAGTCGCTTGAGGGCGATGTAGACGGCGGCGTGGGAGGTCTTGCGGCCGGTCTGATCCTCGATCTCCTGGATGACCGGGACGGTGTACGCACCGTCGCCGACCCGGAGGATGGCCAGAAGGACCAGCTGCTCGAACTCACCGAGGGATCGCTTTGGCATGACGTTCCTGAGGGGTTCAGTAGTTTCCTAGCATTGCTAGGAAATAATACGTAGTGGGTTCGTCGGAGGATTCAGCGTCTCGCGTGAAGGTCTTCTCAGGAAACTCTTGGCAGGTTCCGGTTTACGATTATCTACTACATTTTTAGTAATAAATCTCTCACGACTTGAACAGTGACATAAGATGTTGAATAACAATGAGATACGGGCTATCAGTCTGCTGATCCTGGGGCCGCTGCTGGGCTGCGGCGAGGGTGCCCAGGAAGCCCGGACGGTTGTCCGCGACAGCGCCGGCGTCAATATCGTGGAGAGCGCCGCGGTACCCCTCTGGTCCGAGGTGGAGACCTGGAAGCTCTCCGACGCACCACTGGCGGAGATCGGCGTCGTCGATGGCGCCCCCGAGTACCAGTTGTACGGCGTCGGAAGCTCACTGCGCCTCAGCGACGGGAGCATAGTGGTCGCCAACGGGGGCACCGGGGAGTTGCGGCGGTACGATTCGACGGGGCGCCACCTGCTGTCGGCGGGGAGACAGGGCGACGGCCCCGGGGAGTTCCAGCGTCTGGCACGCGTGGCCCGCCTGGGTCCCGACAGCCTCATGGCATATGACGCCCAGGGGCTTCGCGTTTCGGTGTTTGGCGTGGATGGTGTCTTCGCACGGTCCACCGCTCTCGAGACACCCAACGCCGTACTCGAGGGCGTGTTCGCCGACGGCTCGTTGCTCGCCACCAACAGCGACCTGCGGAGCCGCATGATGGCCCATCTCCAGGCCGGATCCGACGACCTCAACGAAGGCGTCGTGCGCGTCACCGAGCGGGCGTTTCACATAGCGGCCACCGGGGCCGTGTTGGACACGCTCGGTGACTTCCTCGGCTCCGAGGGGGTCATCAACCTGCGGCCGTCGGGCAATCGCGTCGCGATGTCGTTCACCTTCAAGCCGTTCGGACGCGACGCCGTGTTCGCCGTGGAGCCCGCCGCATTCTACGCCGGCACCCAGGATCGATTCCAGATCGACGTCTACGACCCGAAAGGCCGGCTCCAGGCGAGTGTGCGCCACCTCGTGGACAGCATTCCGGTGACCGCGGCCGACATCGACGACTTCAAGACCCGGGAGCTTGCCCTTCTGACGGACGCCAACGATCTCCGGCGGCGCCGGCGGGAGCTGGAGGATCTCCCCTACCCTGAGACGAAGCCGGCGTACGACGCGATTCACGTCGACTCCGAGGGCAACCTTTGGGTGCAGGAGTTCAGCTACGCCCGGGACGAACCTTCCCAGTGGAAGGTGTTCGATGCCGAGCACCAGTTTCTGGGCACTGTCGCGACACCTCCCGGCTTCGTGATACACGATATCGGGACAGACTACGTCCTCGGCGGATGGCGCGACGACATGGACGTCCAATACGTCAGGATGTATGCCCTGAGGAAGCCGGCCACATGAACCCCAATCGCTTGCCCATCCTGCTCGCCGCCCTGTGTGGTTGCTCCACCGCCAGCGCCGAGCGTGAGGGCGTGACCGTCCGCGACAGTGTTGGCATCACCATCGTCGAGAACTCTGCGCCGAGCTGGCGGGACGACGCCGCGTGGAGTCTCTCTCGAGAGCCGGCCCTCACCATCGGCACGGCTGACGGCGCCGACGAGTATCAGTTGTACCGCGTCCAATCGGCACGGCGGCTCCCCGACGGTCGCATCGTCGTGGGAAACGGTGGATCAAACCAGATAAGGATGTTTGATCCCACTGGAGATTTCCTCGGTTCGGCGGGCCGTAAGGGCGGGGGACCAGGCGAGTTCGAGGGGTTGGGCGACATCGAAATGGTCCGAGGCGACTCTCTCCTGGTGTTCGACCACCGCCTGGCGCGCTTCACCGTGTTCAACAGCGACCTGGACCTCGGACGCACCTTCATACCGGACCGCGCCGGCGGCGGAACACCCCGGCCGAACGGCGTCCTGGGCGACTCCCTCGTGTTGACCGCGGCCGTGACCGTAGACCGCGACGCACCCTACGTCCCCGGAACCAAGCGCAGCCCCAGGCTCCATGCCAGGTACCGGCTGGACGGTACCATCCTCGACACCCTTGGACGGTTTCCCGGTGACGAGTCGTACTCGGCCAGCGGCGGGGCGGATCTCACGGTCTCGGCGCGGCAACCGTTCGGACGACGTGCGGAGACGGCCGTCGCACGGGACCGGTGGTACATCGGGTTCGGCGACGCCTACGAGATCGAGGTGCGTTCGGGGGATGGCGCACTCCAGCAACTGATACGCCGGACAATCCCCAATCGACCCGTGCCTGCGGGATTGGCGGAGGAGCGTCGCCAGTGGATGCGGGACATGATACGGGGGATGGGCGGACAGATCGTGGCCGACGTGGAGATCCCCGCAACGATGCCCGCGTACGGTTCGTTGCTGGTCGATGCGGAGGGGAACCTCTGGGTCCAAGAATACCGCATACGTGAGGAGCAGCCTGCGTGGGCGGTGTTCGACTCGGACGGGCGGTTTCTCGGCACGGTGGACGTGCCGGCCGACGGCGAGATCTTCGAGATCGGGGCTGACTATGTGCTCGGCGTGTGGCGGGACGACATGGAGGTCGAGCAGATCCGGCTGTACACGCTGCACAAGCCCTCGAGGTAGGGAGGCGCTGCAGGACCGAACGTTAGGCGGTCTCAAAATACCCCCGCGAATCGTTTACAGATCGAGACATCACACACGAGTCGTGCCACGGCGGGCGACCCGCGAATGGACGCGCTTCGTTGGAGGGGACGAATGCAGATCTACAGAGCGTGGCTCGGGCTACCGGCCATCGGCCTGCTGTTCGCCGGATGCGACACCGGCACCACAGATCCCAGCGATGAGCTGACGCTGGAAAGCCCCCACTTCGTCTTTCACTCGTGCGAGGAACACGCCACACTGGCGGAGATGGAAGCGGGCGTGCAGCGCGCCGAGACGCTGTTCGACCGGATGGCGGAGATCGTGGGTTCCACCAACACGCCCATCGACAAGATCCATGTGCACCTCGACGGTGATGTCACTTCGGGAGGGCGTCCCCACGTGGACTTCGACGGCATTCATCTGTTTCGGTATTCCCACGACGAAGGCGGGTATTGGGCGCTGCTGGCTCATGAAATGGGGCACGCGTTCGGCGTGCCGTGGCGGGTGCGTGTGGAGGCGTGGGAGTGGCCGACCAACCGGTTCTTCGACGAGGGATTCGCCGAGTTTCTCGCCCAGAGCGTGGATCCTCACAAACGGGGATTCCCCTTCTACGGATTCCACGAGGACGCCGTCGTGGGCCAGTTGCTGGTGCGGGACGAAGACATCCCCCTGAACGTGCTACGGACGCGTCACGCCGACCTCAACCGGCCATGTGAGATCCAGGCCTATCCCCAACGCGCCTCGTGGTTCCGTTTCGTCGACGAGACCTACGGGCGGGAGGCGACGTTGAATCTGGCCTATCCCCACACCGAGCCCACGTCCGGCGTGGTGCTTGGCCTGCTGGGGGTGGGTCTCGAGGAGTTGGACCAGGCGTGGGAGGCGTGGATCATGGCACGCTACAACGCGCTCCCGGGTGCGGACGATCTGGGGCAGGCGTACCGGGAGCGTACGAGTTGGGCTCATGTGTGCCGGGCGGGCGCGGACTACTGAGCTAGTGCCGCAAGACCGCCGGCACCGGGTGCGCGGCGTTGGGGAGATCGTTGATGACGGAGACGATCTTCCACCGTCCATCCCGTTTGATCAGTTCAAAGCTGTCCACGCCCGGTGTGGGTGGGCGTCTTCCTGGAATGCTGGACTCGTACAGCACCAGGACGTGGGCGATGTCCCGGAACACCATGGACTCCACGGCCACCACCCGCTCGGTGAATCCCGTCGCCTCCACGTTGTCGCGCTCGATGAAGTCGACGAAATCCTGGACGAATCCGTCCAGGGAAAACACCGTCGAGGCGGTGGGACTGGTGCGTAGCACCACCACCGCCTCGTCGATGAACACCGATCGGACCTCGTCCCAGTCCGGGGTCGTCCCCGCGTCGAAGGTCACCATGCCGTAGAGTGCTCTGACCACCTGCTCGGGCGTCCCCGCCGGTTGGGCGGAGAGGTTGGGCGTGAGTACCAACGTCAGTACTGCCGTCCCGAGCACGACCTTCCCCAGAGAATCTTTCATCTGCAATACCTACTCCCAGCGCAACGCGTCGTTCGGATCCACCGAGGCAGCCCGGCGCGCCGGCACGTAGCTGGCAAGAAGAGAAATCGCGCACACACCAGTCGCCGCCAATATATAGGTAAGAGGGTCAACAGCGCTCACACCGTACAACAGTGAGGACATCAGTCGGGTCAGGCCCACCGCACTCCCCAGTCCCACCGCGATACCGACGACCGCGACCAGCCCCCCTTGCCGGAGCACGAGCCGGGTCACGTCGCCGTGCCTCGCCCCCAATGCCATGCGAACGCCGATCTCCCGGGTGCGTTGGGACACCGAGTAAGAGATCACGCCGTAAATGCCGATCGCTCCCAGCGCGATGGCCACCACCGCCGCGATCCCCAACATGACCAAGGTGAACGACGTCCGGACCATGGATTGGTCGAAGATTTCCTCGAGCGTCCGAACCCCGGCGATAGGCAGGTTCGGGTTCACCGACCACACTGCACGCCGCACCTCCGGCATGACACTCGCCGCATTGGGCCGGGAGGTGCGGAGGGCGTACGCAATGGAGCGCTGCACGAAGAGATCTTCGCCCCAGAAGTTTGCGACGGCCATCGGCCAGTAGATCGCGGCAGTCGGCTCTTGACTCACGCCGTCGTCGTATACGGTCCCGGACACGCCGATGATCTCGCGCCAGGGCCCCTCGGGATTCTCCCGAACCCGCCTGCCGATGGCCTGCGACGGATCCTCCCAGTACTCTCTGGCCAGCGTCTCCGAGATCATCGCGACGTATGCGCGGTTGTGAATGTCGGACCAGGTGATGGCACGCCCCGCCAGCACGGGGTTTTCCATGGTGGCGAAGTAATCACCGGTGACCCGCTTGTACCGTCGCAGCGGTGGGATCTCGTCGGCGGGAACGGGAAAGTCCTCCATAAAGACCGGATCGTGACTCTTCCATTCGTCCATCGTGATGGAATTGGAGCCTCCCACGGAGGTGACCCCGGGGATTTCCGAGAGCAGCCGCTGGATCTCCTGGTGTGCCAGAATCACGGCTTCGGCATCCTCGATCTCGGCCTCCGGGATCGAGACGCGGAACGTCATCACCTCGTCGGGCCGCTCAAAACCGGGATGGACGGTCCGCATCTCCTGGAAGCTCCGGATCATGAGACCCGATCCGATGAGCAACACCGACGCGAGAGCCACTTGCGACGTGGCCAGGACGTTGCGCACGTAGTGCCGCTCCCGGCCGTCGCTGGACCCGCGCCCGCCCTCCTTCAGCGCGCTGGTCAAGTTGGGGTTTCCGTAGTGCAGCACCGGGAAGAGGCCGAAGAGAAAACCCGCCAACACCGACACGGCCAGCGTGAACCCCAACACCGTCGGGTCGATGGTGATCTCGTTCAGCCGCGGAAGGTTGCCAGGTGCGATCGCCAGCAGCACACGCATCCCACCGTAGGCCAGCGCCAGACCAGCCACGCCGCCCAAGACGCCGAGGACCACACTCTCACCAAAGAACTGGCGTGCGACGCGTCCCCGGCTGGCCCCGAGGGCGGTGCGGAGCGCCACCTCCTTCTGTCGTCCCTCCGCCCGCACCAGGAACAGGTTGGTGACGTTGGCGCAGGCAATGAGGAGGACGAGACCCACCGTCCCCAGCAGGACCCAGAGCACCGATCCGACGTTGCCCACCACGTCCTCCTTGAGGGGATGCACGTCGCCGGCGAACCCGCTCGTCTCGAGCATCTCCCGACTGAACCCGGGAGGCAGTGCAAACTGCTCGAAGGTGAGGGGGACCATCCGATCCACGTCGGCGTTCGCCTGCTCGAGGGTCACTCCGGGTTTGAGCCTGGCAACGGCTATATAGCTGAAGTTGCCGAAGTAGAGCTCCGACAGGTCGAACTGGAACGGGATGTAGACGGCAGGATCGTATATAAGGAAACGAAAGTCCGGCGGCATCACCCCGATGATCTCCCGGGCGCGTCCGTCAACCCGGAGGGTCTGCCCTATCACGCCGGGGTCACCGCCGAGCTTCCGTTGCCAGTAACCGTGGCTCAGCATGGCGGTCAGCGCTGTCCCAGGAGAGTCGTCCTCTGCGGTGAAGCTCCGCCCCATGAAGGGCTGGACCCGGAGTACCGGGAACGTCGAGAAGGTCACCCGCATGGCACTCACCCGCTCGGGCTCGTCGAGCCCCGTCACCGCCACCGTCTGGTTGTCGAACATCCCCAGGCCGGCGAAGACCTGATTGTGGTCTTGATAGGTGAAATGAAGCGCCGGTGATTGAGGAAACTGCCCATCGGCGATGCCCGGGGCCACGTGCCACACCCCCACCAGCTCCTCGGAATCCTCAAACGGGAGGGGCTTCAGCAGCACGCCGTTCACCACGCTGAAGATGGCGGTGTTGGCCCCGATGCCGAGGGCGAGAGTCAGAACCGACACCGTCGTGAATACTGGAGACCGGGCGAGCTGATTTAAGAGGTTCTTCACAATTCACCTCTGAATGGAGGGCAGTGTCGACGACGGGTGGGCTGCTGGCTCCCCTACGACCGGCGTGTGAGATGGTTTCGACAGCAGGGTTGACACATAGCAAAATAGCTATTATTCTATGTGCCATGGCAAATACAAAACAAACCCTCGTGCGGGGCATCGATGCAGAGATCCTCGTCCGGGTGGCCGACACGATCAAGCTCCTGGGGCACCCCGAGCGATTGAAGATCGTCGAGGTTCTCGAGGCGGGCGAAGCCACGGTCTCCGACATCCAGGACGCACTGGACATTCCCCAGGCCATCGTCTCCCAGCACCTGGCCAAGCTCAAGGGTCATGGCGTGGTGGCGAGCGAGCGGGACGGGGTCCACGTCTACTACCGGATCGTGGAGCCCAAGGTGCGGCACATTCTGGAGTGCATCCGCAAGTGCGATGTGTGAGCCCTACCGAGTCGGTTGTGCGCTTTAAGGGTGTGAGCACATTTTTTTTGGGACCAAACATATGTTTATAGCTATTATTCTATCATTGACTCAAGCTGCCGTTCCCGGCGACACGCTCCACCTGTCGCTCCGAGCGGCCGTGGCGCGAGCGCACGAGTTCAACCCGACGCTTCAGGCGGAGCGGGCAGAGGCACGCATGGCGGCCCAAGGGCCCAAAGCGGCAAGCCGCGCGTTTCTCCCGACTTTGAAGCTCGGCATGCAGGGCCTCCGCACCACCGACCCGGTGGCGGTGTTCGGCCTCAAGCTCCGGCAGGAGAACTTCGCCATGGAGGATCTGGCGTTGGACCCGCTGAACCGGCCGGACCCCTACACCGGATACAATTCATCGGCCACCGTCGAGATGCCGATCTTCGCACCGGAAGGACTCTTCGGACACACGGCCGCTCGCCGTGCCGCCGCCGCCCGGGAAGCGGCCACCGAGCGTGCAGCCGGGGCAACGACCTTCTTCGTGAAGCAAGCCTACTGGAACGCTCAACTCGCGGCGCGGCAGGTGGAGGCGCTACGCGTCGCGCGGGACGCCGCTCGCTCCCACGTGGCCCAGGCCGAGGCGCTACAGCAACAGGGGATGGTCACCGGCCTCGACGCCCGGATCGCACGGATCAAGGCGGCGGAGCTGGAGACTCAACTCCTGGCCACCACCGCGCAGGCCGAAAACGCCCGCTCCATGTTGCTCACGTTGCTCGCCGTCGCCGAGGACACCCCCATCGCGCTGACCGATTCACTGGTCGGGCGGGGTGGGTCGGAGTGTGAGGCGACGGGTGACTGCGACATCGCCAATCGCGGCGACCTCAATGCGCTGCGACTGGGCAGCGAGGCTGCCGCCGCCGCGGTGAAGAGCGCCTGGTCCAAAAACCTCCCCTCCCTGGGCCTGTTCGGATCGCTCTCCTACTACGGGCAGTCATCCCCGTGGGGCACCGGCAGCGGCGACTGGACGATCGGCTTCGGCGTCACCTGGACCCCGTTTGCCGGGCTGTCCGGCGTGGGGGCGGTGCGCCGGGCCAAAGCTGAAGAGCAGGCCACGCTGGCCCGCCTGGAAGCCGCCGAGCGCGAGGCGCGCCTCGAGGTGCTTTCCGCACAGCGGATGCTCGACGCGGCCACGGAACGCGTTTCCGTAGCGGAGGCCGCAGACACCGAAGCACAGGAAGCGCTGGACCAAGCGCGCCTCCGGTACCGGACCGGCGCCTCGTCAATCACCGAGCTGCTGGACGTTCAGGCAGCGACCACAGCTACGACTTTGAATCTCCTTGCGTCACGCCACGACCTGTTCGTGGCGCACGCCGCACTCGACTTCGCTCTTGGAGTGTACGACCGATGAAGAACCCCACTGTGCTGTCCCTGTTGACGCTCGGCGTTGCGGCTTGTGGAGCCGAATCCCCCGAGCCGGCGCAACCCGTAGCACACAACGTCGCTACCATCACTGTTGTTGCGGAGTCACTGCCGGCGGTCATGCCGATCTCTGGAAGCGTCGAGGCGCGGCGGCGCGCCTCGCTCTCCACCCGGATGATGGCACAGGTGTCCTCAATCTCCGTGGAAGTCGGTGACCGTATTCGCGCGGGCCAGGCGGTGATTCGTCTCGGAACGGAGGACATCGCCGTCAACCGCGCCAAGGCCACGGCGGCGGTCGGCGCAGCACGAGCGGCTCGGGACGAGGCGGCCCGGCACGTGGAGCGTATGGACACACTCCACGCCCAGGACGCGGTGCCCCGGGTACACCTCGATCAAGCACGCCTGCAGTTCGCCCAGGTCGAGTCTCAGTTCGCCATGGCCGAGGCAACGCTCCAGGAGGTCGAGAGCGCCAACCGCTACGCGACAATCCGCGCGCCATTCGAGGGCGCTGTCGCAGCACGCCATATCAACGAGGGTGATCTGGCCGCCCCCGGCATGCCGCTTCTCGAGATCGAGGCTACGGGACCGCGGGAAGCCGTGTTCTCCGTACCGGCGGACATGGCGGGCAACGTCGAGGTCGGCTCGACCATCACGATCACGGCCGGGGGCGATCTCACAGCCTACGCCGAAGTGCGGGCGGTGGCGTCGGGCGCCGACCCCAGGACCCGAACGGTCCAGGTGCGCGCCGCGCTGCCGAGTGATTGGCCCACCGGGGTCGCCGTCACCGCGCTGGTGCCCGCCGGGACCCGCACCGGAGTCGCCGTGCCGGAGCGCGCCGTGGTCCGCCGCGGTCAACTGACCGGCGTGCGGGTCATGACGCCGGCGGGCGAGTTGATTCGGTGGGTCCGTCTGGGACGCCGCGTGACGCCCGCCACGACAGGCGACGCCACCGTCGAGCAGCGCGTGGAAGTGCTCAGCGGCCTCGAGCCCGGCGAGAGGATCGTGCTATGAAGACGGGGTTCTCCGGCCGCGTCGCCGAGCACTTCCTGAATTCCAAGCTCACGCCTCTCCTGGTGGGCGCGTCACTGGCCGCGGGACTGGGCGGCCTTCTCTCCACACCTCGTGAAGAGGAGCCCCAGATCAGGGTGCCGATGATCGACGTCGCCGTGGGACTTCCCGGCGCCAGCCCCAGGGAGGTGGAGCGCCGGATCGTGGAGCCCCTGGAGCGCGTCATCTGGGAGATCCCCGGCGTCGAGTACGTGTATTCTGTGGCGCAAACCGACGGTGCGCTCATCACCGCCCGTTACGAGGTCGGCACCGATCCCGACATCGCGCTGACCCGGCTCTACGGGAAGGTCTTTGCCAACGCCGACAAATCGCCTCCCGGCGCCACGCAGCCGTTGGTAACACTGCACGGGATCAACGAGGTCCCGATTCTCACCCTGACACTGTCCGGCGGCCAGGATATGGGCGACGGGTTTCTCTTGCGCCAACAAGCCGCCGAGCTGGCCGCGGAATTGAAGCGCATACCCGATGTGGCCGAGAGCTGGATCATCGGTGGTGCCCCAAGGGAGCTGTCAGTCACACTCGATCCTCAGGCGCTCGCGGCTCGCGGACTCTCTGCAGGAGCGGTGCTCCACGTTTTGGGTGCCGCCAACGCCGAGCTGCCGGCCGGCAATCTGCTCAGCGGAAATCGATCGGTTCCGGTGCGGGTGGGCCACCTGCTCCGTGACGTGGAACAGGTAGCCACCGTGGTGGTGGGCGTCATGAACGAACGCCCCATTCTCCTCCGCGACGTGGCTCGCATCGCCGACGGCCCCTCGGAGCCCGAGAACTACGTCAATTATCTTCCCGGCGGCGGACGCGGCACCGATTTCGAACCAGCCGTGACCATCGCGATCGCCAAGCGGGAGGGCAAGAACGCTGCGACCATTGCGCACCACGTGATGGAGCGGGTCGAGGAACTCCGTAACCGCGTCGTCTCGGAAGACGTGCGTGTCACCGTCACACGCGACTACGGAGAAACGGCCACGGAAAAATCCCGGGAGCTGTTGCTCCACATCTTGATCGCCACCATCGGTGTGGTGCTCCTCGTGTGGCTCACCCTCGGCTGGCGCGAGGCGGTGGTGGTGCTGGTCGCCGTACCGGTGACGCTGGCGCTCACGCTCCTGGTGTATCGCCTGTATGGCTACACGTTGAACCGGATCACCCTGTTCGCTCTGGTTTTTGCCATCGGCATTCTGGTGGACGACGCCATCGTCGTGGTGGAGAACATCGCGCGCCACCTCGGCTTCGGCCGACACGACCCCAACGAATCGGCCGTCCTCGCGGTGGACGAGGTCGGCAATCCCACCATCCTCGCGACGTTTACGGTCATCGCGGCGATCCTGCCGATGGCATTCGTGTCCGGACTCATGGGTCCCTACATGCGACCCATTCCCGTGGGTGCATCGGTGGCAATGCTGTTCTCGCTGGCGGTGGCATTCATCGTGACACCCTACCTCGCCGTGCGATTGGTCAAGGCACATCACGCGCCGAAAGACGGCGGCACCACCGACTCGAGCGAGGAGCCCCTCCCCACGGGGAGGATCGCCGTGTGGTACCGGGGCATGTTGGACTATCTGCTGAACAACGGAACACGTCGCGTGCTGGCGTACGGCGGGATGGTCGCGCTTCTCGCCGCGGCGGCGGCCCTGGTTCCGCTTCGGCTGGTGACGGTCAAGATGCTTCCGTTCGACAACAAGAGTGAATTCCAGGTCATTGTCGACATGCCCGAGGGCACGTCGCTGGAACGCACCGCTGAGGTGGCGCAAGCCCTGGCACTCACCGTGGCCCGAGACGAGGCGGTGCACGACGTGCAGACGTACGCCGGAGTTGCCGCGCCGTTCAACTTCAACGGGCTGGTGCGGCACTACTTCCTGCGGCGCGGCCCCACGGTGGCCGACGTTCAGGTGAACCTGCAGCCGAAGCACGAGCGCTCGGACCAGAGCCACGACATCGCGCTCCGCCTTCGGCCGGCCATCGACTCCGTGGCCCAGGCGTATGGCGCCTCGGTCAAGGTTGCGGAGATCCCGCCGGGTCCCCCGGTGCTCTCCACCCTCGTGGCCGAAATCTACGGTCCCACCTATGAGAACCAGATCGCGGCGGCACGGCAGGTGCGCAACGTATTCCTCGGTACCGATGGCGTCGTCGACGTGGATTGGTCGGTGATCGCACCCCACGCAGAAGTGCATGCCGCCATTGGACAGGCAGAGGCAGTGCGCGCTGGAACCAATCCCCGGGAGATCGCACAGACCATCGCGGCGTCCATGGGCGGTGCGGTGGTAGGGCTTCTCCACGACGACGACGCAGCAGAGCAAGTGGCGATTCGGGTGCAGCTCGCCGACTCGTCAGCGGGCTCCGTGGGCGACCTGGCGACCATGCCCATCTCCACGCCCGTCGGGGCGCGGCAGCTCGGTACCCTTGCGTCCTTCGACAGCGCGAACGCCTCCACACCCATCTTCCGCAAGAACCTCAAGCCGGTGGTTTACGTGACCGCCGATGTTGCCGGCCGTCTCGAGAGTCCCGCCTACGCGATGATCGAGATGCAGGAACCACTGTCCGGTATCGGCGACGACTTCGCCGTGCATTGGGGCGATGCGCCGACGCTCACCGAAGAGACTTTCATGGTGTGGGATGGCGAGTGGGACATCACGCTGGACGTGTTCCGCGACCTGGGCATCGCCTTCGCCGCGGTCCTCGTGTTGATCTACGTTCTGGTAGTGGCGTGGTTCCAATCGTTCACGATACCCCTCGTGATCATGGCGCCCATCCCTCTCACGCTCATCGGCATCCTGCCGGCACACGCGGCGACTGGTGCGTTCTTCACCGCCACGTCGATGATCGGGATGATCGCCTTGGCCGGAATCATCGTGCGTAATTCGATCCTGTTGGTCGACTTCATCACGCTCGGCTTGGAGCGGGGCCAGGCGTTGCGGGATGCTGTGATCTCCTCCGGCCTGATCCGCTCGCGACCGATCATTCTCACCGCCGCGGCGGTGGTGATCGGCGGATTCGTCATGGTGCGCGACCCGATCTTTCAGGGATTGGGGATGGCGCTGATCAGCGGCGCCATCGTATCCACCCTGCTGACCTTGGTCGCCATTCCACTTCTTTACTACGAGATGCACAAATGAAAATGGTCATGTTGATCGTGGACGCCGAACACACCGAGGACATCGAGCAGATGTTCGAGGAGTGTGACGCACCCGGTTACACGGAGATCACCAACGTCCACGGCAAGGGCGCCACCGGCAAGAAGTTCGGTAACCGTGCCTTCCCCGGTTCGAGTACACTCTACTGGGCGGCCATGGACAACCACTGCATCGAACCGCTCCGTGACCGTCTCGACGGAATCCGTCGCGCGCACGGTTCGGAAGAGGGACTGAAGGCATTCATCTTGGAAACACAGGAGATCATCTAGCAATGCACTACATCATTCGCGGAATCGCCGGAACGTTCGTCTTACTCTCCGTCGCCCTGGGCTACTGGGTAAGCCCGTACTGGTTCCTGTTCACGGCGTTTGTGGGCCTCAACCTCCTGCAGTCGAGCGTCACGAAGTGGTGTTTGATGGAGGACATTCTGGCAAAGGTGGGAGTGGCCAAGTGCGACGGCTAGTTCGCCCCGCCCTTGGCCAACACCTCGCGTACCCGAACCAGCAGTTCGGGAATGGTCCACGGTTTGGCAAGAAAGAGGGCCTCGGGATGATCCTCCAGTTTCTCCCGAAGATCATCCGGCGCATAGCCGCTCACGAATAGAAATTTGGTGCCCGGGGCCTTCCGCTGTACCGCCTCATAGAGATCCGAGCCGCTCCCCTCGGGCATGACGATGTCGGAGATCACCAACGCGATGTCCGCTTGATGCCGGCCGAACACCTCGAGAGCTTCCCTGCCGTCTGAAGCAACGTGGACCTCGTAGCCGTACCGTCCCAGGACGCGCTTCGTGGCTCGACAAAGCCCCTCATCGTCGTCCACGAGCAGAATGGTTTCAGTTCCCCCTTCGGGAGAACTCCTCTCGACAGCCTGCTCGCCAGCTTCCATGATGCGCTCCGTTCCTGGAAAATAGAGATTCACAGTTGTCCCACGCTCCGGCACGCTCAACACGTCCACCCAACCACCATGCTGCCGGAGAAGATTATATGTCGTCCACAGCCCGAGCCCCGTGCCTTCTCCCGGTGGCTTGGTCGTAAAGAACGGCTCGAAGATCTTGTCCTTCGTGTGCACGTCCATCCCCACGCCGGTGTCGCTCACGGAAAGACAGACGTACTCGCGGTCTTCCTTGCCCTCGCCATGCCGCTCTCGCAGAGGTGTTCCCCTCTCTGTGCCGATGCGCAGCTTTCCCCCTTTGGGCATGGCATCCCGAGCGTTCGTGGCGAGGTTGACGATGATCTGTTCCACCGCTGCCGGATCGGCCTCGATGACGGGGTTCGAGTGGTCGGGCTCGACGTGCAAGTCGATGTGCTCGGGAAGCAACCGCTGCAAGGTGGGTTGCACCCCGCCGACTAGTTGATTGAGATCTATGGAGCGCACCTCCAGCGCCTCCGGACGGCTGAACGCCAGCAGCCGCTTCACCAGAGCGGCGCCACGGAGGGCTGCGTGCTGGATCTCTTCGGCGTCGACCCTGAGACCCTCCGCCTCGGCGGGCAGGCCCGCGGCGATCAGGCCGGCATTGGTGTGGATCACCGTCAGCGCGTTGTTGAAATCGTGGGCGACGCCTCCGGCGAGGCGGCCCATGGCCTCCAGCTTTTGGGCCTGGCGGACGGCGCTCTCGGCGAGCCGAAGCTTCGTCAGCGTGCGTTGGGCAAAGAAGCCGAACCCGATGAGCAGGGAGACCGCGATCAGCCGCATCCACAGCTCGGCGGGGCTCGGCGAGAGCAGCACCTCGACAAACGAGCCCTGGCGAAACACGAACGTGTCCACGGTCGTATCGACCAGCCAAAACCCCACGGCGATCCCGACGGCAGTCGAATAGAGGGCCCGGACCCGCCCGGGACCCACAAAGTGGGGTCCGTGGAGCCAGACTCTGAATCGCTTGAATGGGTTGACCATGCGGTGGCGCCTCGGCAAAGGCCTATGGTCCAAAATGGCGGCGTTTCAAGTCTTCTGCCAGGTCCCCTATCGGTCCACGCCGAACACAAAGACCGTTCGCGAACGATACTCCTCCCCGGGCCGCAACGTGGTCGACGGGAAGGCGGCCTGGTTGGGCGAATCCGGAAAGTGCTGCGTCTCGAGGCAGAAACCGTATCGGCGTTCGTACACCCGACCTGATTTCCCGGTGATCGTGCCGTCGAGGAAATTCCCGGAGTAGAACTGCAGCCCAGGCTCCGTCGTGTGGACTTCCAGCACCCGTCCCGTCGTCGGCTCGACGACGCGGGCGGCCAAGATCAACCCGGAGTCATCGCCCCGATCGAGGACGAAGTTGTGGTCGTACCCCCCGCCGGCGCGAAGCTGCTCGTCATCTCGTCCGATGCGAGCGCCGACGGCCGTGGATGCCGTGAAGTCGAAAGGCGTCCCGGCCACGGGAGCGATCGCACCGGTGGGAATCAGTGTCTCATCCACCGGCGTGTAATGTTGAGCGTTGAGGGTCAATTCGTGATCAAGCACGTCCCGCCGTCCGTCACCCGCCAGGTTGAAGTAGGTGTGTTGTGTCAAGTTGACAGGGGTGGCCTTGTCGGTGGTCCCGAGGTAGTCCACGACGAGCTCGTCTCTATCCGTGAGCATATAGGTCACCCGCGCCGCCAGGGTACCTGGATACCCCTCCTCCCCGTCCGCACTGGTATAGCTGAAGACGACGCTCACGCCGTCGTGCGTGTCGAAGGATTCAGCCTCCCACACGACCTTGTCGAAACCCTTCACACCACCGTGCAGGTGATTGGGTCCGTTGTTGATGGCGAGCTCGTAGGTGGTACCGTCGAGGGTGAACCGCCCGTTGGCGATGCGGTTTCCGTAGCGACCCACGATGGCGCCGAAGTACGGTGAATCAGCTTCGTATGCCGCCAAGTCGTCGTAGCCCAACACCACGTCATCGAAGTTTCCTTCGCGATCCGGCACCCGGAGCGAGAGAATAATCCCGCCGTAATTGGTGGCTCGGACCTCGAGGCCGTTGGCGTTGACCATGGTGAAGACGTCCACCGAATCTCCACTCTCCGTCGTCCCAAACGGCGATCGCGACACATTGGCAGAGGGCGGGGGACCCTCCTGCTCCGCGCAGCCCACGATGGCAGCCACCAGGGCCACCAGAACAAACCGCAAAATCAACCTCAGTCTTTCCATATCATCAACTCGGTCACGCTGGTGAAACCCGGCAAGTCGTGCTCGAATACGACTCTGACCTTGTTCGTCTCGACTGGCTGGAGCGTCACCGTGTTGCGCGCGGATGCCGTCGGCCGACGAGGATAACGACGCACCACCGAGGCGTCCCTCCACACCCCCTCGACCCAGTATTGCACCGTGAAGCTCCGCGGCGCCCGCTCACCACGCTCTTCGTCCCCATACAAATAGATTTCGAGACTTGCCACGGTGTGGGGTTCGCCGAAGTCGATCTCCACCCAATCGGCGGCATTGAGGGAGCCTGCGGCCGACCAGCGGTTGCGAGAGTATCGGGTGAACCCAAACTCCAGATCGTTCACCTGCTCGATGCTTCCAACGGGCGCGGTGAAAGACGCCGCGGCTCGGGGATATTCCTCACCGCCCCCATTGAAGGCGACATTGTGCACCGGCGCCGTGGGCTGCGGCAGAGGGAGCTCGCCGTGGCCCCACGCTTCCATCTCCGTCAGTCCCGTGAACGCTCCCGTGCGGTGCGTAAAGACGGCCCGGAGCTTCGACGTCTCGATCATGTCGAAGGACACCACATTGGCACGACGCCCTGCCGGGGTCCGCGGTGAGCGGCGTTGCGCAGGAATACCCACCCACTGCCCGCCATAGAACATCTGCACGTCGTAGCGTTCCGGCGGAGCGATCCCTGCACCGTCATCCAGAAAGTAGAGCTTCACCGTTTCCACCCGGCGGGGGATTCCAAAATCCACCTCCACCCAGTCGCTCGCGTTGCCGGACCCTGTTGCGGTCCACCGGTTCGGCGGCGACATGTGATACCAGGAGTTCCCATCCACAGCGTAGAGCGGCGGCGTTTCCGGCGCGCTGTGGGACGCGGTAATACGGGGGAAGTACCCCCGGTTGTTGACGGCGAAGTTCACATGATGCGGACCCGTGTCCCGCACATCCCCCGGAGGGAGCGGTACGGTCACGCGTCGCACGGTGGGCGTGGTGGCGATCACCCGGCCGTCGGCGAACACCGAGAGGCCCGCTCCCTTGCCATATCGCGTTCCGTCCCGGTCCCACACGATGGAAAGACGGCGGCCATGGTACGACACGTCGTCCAACGCGAAGTAGTCCCACTCGTCCGGGATCAGGGGATGGACCTCGACCGTGTCGTCGTCCCGGGGCCGCAACCCTGCAAGCCCCGTGATGATGAGATCGACGTAGCCCGAATGGAGGTAGTGCTCGCTGTGGTAAAACGTGTTGTGACCGTCCCACGAACCGGTTTCCGGATCGGCCGCCTCTGCGATGTACGGAAGGCCATTCATGCGGTGGCTCATCGCGTAGGTCCGCAACAGGGCCACGTAATCATTCACATCGACGAACGACTGGTCGTAGTTGTTGAGGAGGTTGGCGAGAGCCACAAGGGTCTGCGTTGTTGCGTAAGGCCACGCGTTGCCACTCCACACGCAGCACCGGGGCGATACGTAGAACAAGGGATCGTTCTGCTCGACGGTGGTGGGGCCGAACGGTGCGTGAAAATACTCGGGATCCATGAGGTACTGCCACGCCGCTTCGTAGCCGGCGTCCGGCAGGTTGAACTGCCACGGCACGTACCCGATGAGCTCGCGCCCGTGGGAGTTGCCGGCGTACCTCCCGGTCTCGTATGTGCGGGTCTTGGCGCGGATTCCGTCCAGCTCGTCGGCGGCGAACTGGTGGAGGAAGAAATTCCTCCTGGCATCCCACAGTTCGTCTTGCACCCGGCGCTTGAGATCTGCGGCGCGGTGCGCGTAGGTCAACGCTGTCTCCGAGTCGCCGGTGAGTGCGGCGGCCTTGGAGATCGCCTCCGCGTCGGCATAGAGGTAGCTGTTGAGGGTGGGCCGGTACCCCTCCGCACCGGCAAAGGTGTCTACCGTCTGCCGGCTATTGATGTTGGTCTCCATCCCATCGTGCATGCCGTCCCACCGGAACATGCGGTGCTCGGGATCCCAATGTTCCTCAATCCAGCCTGCGTACTGCGTCTCCATGTGGGGAAGCACCGTACGGATGAACTCCGCGTCGTACAGCACCGTGTACGTCGCCCACATGGCGTCACCGTACCAGTTGCTGTAACTCCGTGGCTCAGCGCCCGGCGTCTCGAACCAGTAGCGGGCGAAGTCATCGATGATGCGACGGTCCTTGAGCCAGCGCACCTCGTAGAACTGGTGCCCCAAGGGACAACTGATGGCGCCATAGGTCCCCGACCAGAACGGGCGGTCGATGAATTCCGTGAACGTGTAGCCCGTCTCAGGAGACCCGTACACGAGGTGTTTGGTGAGAACTTCCCACCGGTAGTAGTAGGTGGCGTCGATGTCCGGGTCAGGGGATTCGAAGAAGGGGATCTTCTCCCGATACCACTCCCAGTCCTGGTTGTCCCACCAGTCCTGCCTGTCCAGCAGCTCCTGCTTGTCGAGGATCGGGGCCGGTGCACATCCTGCCAGCACCACCGAGACGGAGAGGAGTAGCGTCGCTTTCATGGCTCGTCTCCCAATCTGCCTCCGACCCCGCGCCGCGCAAGCTGCGGCGTGCCCGGTTCGCCGGCGCTGGACGCATCTCGGATCAGACGGGATATTGCACCAGGTCCTCCAAGGTCTATCAGCATGAAGATTCAACTGCCAACCGGACCCCCGGCACTCCTCTGCCTATTCCTCCTTATGGGCACGGCCGGGGAAACCGCCGCCCAACGGCAAGCCGTGTCCAGGTTTGCCATCACCGATTCACCCCTCACCCTGTCCGCTGACGTCCGTCCCCAGCAGTACCTGGGGGTGGTGGGCCGGGCGGCCGCGTGGCTGGGAAGTGAGACCGGTGAGGCGGAGTTGTGGGTGCATCCACTCAAGCTGGCCACGGACTTCCGGCTCGATTTCAAGATTCCCGACTACGTCGACCCAGTACGCGGAGCAGATGTGGCCCGCACGGTGGACGTGCGCCCTGAGATCACCACGATCACCTACTCCCACGCCACGTTCACCGTGCGTCAGCACATCCTGGCCCCGCTGGACGAGGCGGGCCTGCTCGTCCTGCTGGACGTGGAAACGTTTCGCCCGCTCGAAATCGTGGTCAGCTTCAAGACCGTCTTCCAGTACGCCTGGCCGGGAGCATTCGGCGGGCAGTACACCGCGTGGAACGACCAGGAGAAGGCCTTCGTCCTGTCCGAGAGTCTTCGAGAACGGAACGGGGTAATCGGATCGCCGTGGGCGGCGACCGCGTCCACCCACCCGGCCCACGCGCTGCCCGACGCGCCGAACACGTTCACCATCCCCGTCGATGCGGAGCGGGCAGCCCGGGAATTCGTGCCCATTGCCATCGCGGGGGGGATCGCCCCGCGGGATTCGGTGTTGGACGTCTACCGGCGACTCATAGGTGAAGCGGAGCAGATCTACGACGCGCGGCGGGCCCATGCCGTCAGCCTTCTGGAGAGCACAACCTCCATCGACACGCCCGACGACGAGTTGGATCTCGCCTTCGCATGGTCCAAGATCAACCTCGACGAGCAGCTCGTGTGCAATCCCGACCTGGGGTGCGGACTGGTGGCGGGATGGGGCACCTCCGGCTCGAGCACGCGGCCTGGGTTCGGGTGGTTCTTCGGCGGCGACGCGGCCATCAACTCCTTCGCCATGGATGCCACGGGCCTCTGGCCTCAAGTCGCACAGGAGTTGCGGTTCCTGGCACGCTACCAGCGGGACGACGGCAAGATCACCCACGAGATCTCCCAGGCCGCGGGCCGCATCCCATGGTTCACCGAGTTTCCCTACGCCTACTATCACGCCGACACTACGCCCTACTGGATCGTGGCCGTGTGGCGCTACTGGCGGGCCAGTGGCGACGACGAATTGGTGCGGGAGCTGTGGCCGGCCATCGAGAAGGCGTTCGCCTGGTGTCTGACGGCGGAAACGGACGGCGACGGGATCATCGAGAACACGGTTGGCGGGTTGGGCGCCATCGAGGTCGGCGCGTTGGGAGCGCAGATCCACCAGGACATCTACCTGGCTTCCGTCTGGATTGAAGCGCTCGGGGCCATGCCGGAGTTGCTCGGCGTGGTCGGCGAGGAGGGTTTGTCCGATGACGCGATCGCTCTCTACGGCCGCGCCGTTGCGACCCTCAATGACCGTTACTGGCGGGAGGCCGAAGGGCACCACGCCTTCGGCATTCTCCGAGACGGGACCACCAACGACAACCTCACCGTGTGGCCCGCCACCGCCGCCGCGTTCAGCCTCCTCAGACAGGATCGAGCCAAGTCCACGTTGCGCAAGCTCGCAGGCGACGCCATCAGCTCGGACTGGGGAGCCCGGATGCTGTCCACGGGCAGCCCGCTGTACGACCCGATGGCGTACAACATGGGCGCAGTGTGGCCCTTCGTGACGGGTTTTGTGAGCTGGGGACAGTACAACTACAATCGCCCGTGGGCCGGGTACCCCCTCATCGACGCCCTCAAGCAGATGACCTTCGACTGGGCCCGGGGCCGGCATCCCGAGTTGCTGTCGGGCGCGTTCTACCGGCCTCTCGACCAGGCGGTGCCCCATCAGTTCTTCGCCACCTCCATGCTCGTCTCGCCGGTGATGTTGGGGATGCTGGGCTGGGAACCACACGCTACGTCGCGCTATGCGAAACTCACTCCGCAACTTCCGCCCCAGTGGGACGAGGTTCGGCTACGCAACCTGCGGGTGGGCGACGCGTCATTGGACGTCGTCATCGAGCAGGAAGCGGGGCGCCTGGCCGCGGAGTTCGTGGCCCGCGGACCTGCCATACAACTCGCGTTCACGGCTCCCTTTCCTTTGGGAGTGCAAGACACTTGGTGGACGGAGATGCCGGAGGACACGAGGATGTCGAGCGAGTTCCGTCATCGCGCCACCTTCGGTGTCTCCGAGACACCGACGCGCATCGAGCTCCACTGGGACGGCGGCCTTTACGTCGAGCCACCGTCGGTTGCCCTCCAGCCCGGGCAGGCGAGCAACGGGATCCGCATCGTCGATTTCACGTTTGCGAACGACATGTGGACGCTGGACGTAGAGGGCGTGGCGGGCCGCACCTACGAGCTGCGGTTACACGGTGAGCAGTTCAGCCGCGTCGAGGGCGCCTCGCTCGTCGAGCGGGACGGATGGGTGTCGAGAATTGCCTTGACATTGCCGGCGGGGGATCGACGCACCACGCACCGAATCAGCGTGTTTCGATAATTTGGGGTTACGCCTGGGCCTTCGGCGTTTTCCTGCCGACGAGAATCGTGATGTTGTCGCTCCCGCCGTCGTCGAGGGCTTCCTGCAGGAGGTCCTCGCACACCTGCTTCGCAGACGTCATTGCCCCCAATCGCTCCCGGATGTGCTCGTTCGGCACGTGCTTCGTGAGACCGTCACTGCAGATGAGCACGACATCATCCCACTTTCGGTCGATGCGCGTGACGACGGGCGCCGTCTGCTGGCCACCTATGGCGCTGGAGAGCACGTGGGCCCACCTCGTGTTGTCGGCGTCCGTCCTGGTGAGCACTCCTTGATCGACCAGCTCTTGCGCCATTGTTTGGTCCCTGGTGATCTGGCTCAGCTTGCCATCTCGAAAGAGATAGCACCTGCTGTCGCCGACCTGTAGCAAATAGGAGATGGGCCACACGGTGATGATCACCGTGAGCGTCGTTGCCATCCCACGGCGATCCGGGTCTACCTCTGCCGTCTGCACCACGGTTTCGTGGCACCGCATCGCGGCGTCCTGCAACGCATCGGAGAACGCCTGCTCGTCCGTGGCATCGGCGGTGTAGTAGCACCGCATGGTGTGGGTCATGTAACCCGCCACCGTCTGTATCGCGAGGCGGCTCGCCTCCTCACCACCGGCTCCGCTTCCCACACCGTCGGCCACCATGCCCAGATAGGCCAGCCGCTCATCCTCTAACGGAATGGCGTCGTCGTCCGGCAGGCTGGTGAAGTGGACTTTCATGTGCTTGTGCAGGGAGCAGATCATGAAGTGGTCCTGATTGACTTTGCGGACCTTGCCCGGGTGCGTCAGGCCGAACACGTCGACCTGGTCATCCTTCAGCACCTGGCTTCCATCCAGGGGCGTGGGGGAGTCTGAGGCGGCATTCTGCGAAGTCATGAGTCGTCTGAGTCCTGATCCACTTGCACAGGTCCCTTCTATAGTGACCCGAAGGACGTGGGCCGGCTAGGGCACCGAGTCCTGGACACCTTCCCTTATCCGGAAGTCGACGTCATGATGGTCGCGTCCGTCAACGAACCCGGAGCACTCACGGCAATAACAGCATGAAGCTCTTCTCGAATCGCAAACGGCCGCTGCACCTGGGCCCGTTTCCACTGGAGCGGCTGCCGCGGATTGCCCACCCGGTCCCGGCCACGCTGGCTGCGGGCCGCTCTCCGACTCGATCAACGGCGCCCGGATTCGCCGGCGTCGTGCAATCCTATCTCGACACGTTTCTCGCAAGTGACAACATCCCGGTGAGCGGCGAGCGCGTGGCGTTGCAGGACGACCCGGCCGTGGCGACGCGCGAGATCAAGGCCGCGTGCTACTTCTTCGACGCATCGCTGGTGGGAGTGTGCCAGGTAAACGACGACCGCTGGGCCGTCGTTCTGCTGGTCGAGTACGGCCGGGAACCGGAACCCGGCACGCTCGCGTCTACTTGGATTGCGGGCGCGGCAGACGCATGCGCTGCGTTTCGCGGCGCCGGGATTGCCACAGTCGTCGCGAGCTACATTCGCCAACTCGGGTTCACCGCCGACGTGCACGCACAGGGAAAGTCCGACGTCGACCTCGCCGCGTTGGCGTGGTCTGCGGGATTGGTGGAACGACAGGAGAGTGGGTCGGTGGCACCGTTTCTCGGCGATCGGTTCGCGACTGCCACCGTTGTCACGTCCCTCCCACTGGCGCCGGATCGGCCGCTGGTGGTGGGCGGCGCGACGCTCCGGGGGATGAGCCGCCTGGTCTACTGGTTGGGCCTCGGCGGAACGAGGTCTGCACGGGAGTGCCGGCGACTCGGGCGACGGCAGTCGCACTTGGGATCGTATCCCATGGAGAAGATCCGTCGTCGTGACACGCCGACCACGCTGGTCTTCGAGGACGAGGTGCCTCGCATTCCGCTGCGCGCGGCTTTCTTCGATCGCGCGGCCCACGGCGACCTGGGGGAAAAGGCCCAGCGGGAGCGGCAACGCTTCGCGACCAAGCACCCCCTGGCGTATGCCATGGCTCGGCTCACTGCCGCCATGGTTCCGTTACAGGACGGCCAACCGGCGCCGATGTCGTCCGGAGATCTGGGTGACCCCGTCGCAAACGCCCGCGCGGTGAAGTCCTTGTCTTATTTCTTGGGTTGCGACGCGGTGGGCATCTGCGAAGCCAGGCCGTACGCATGGTATTCCCACGACGGCGGCGGCAACGCCATCGACGCACGTCACCGCTACGCCATCGTGCTCCTGATCGATCAGGGACACGACACATCGGAGGGAGCCAGCGGCGACGATTGGATCAGTGGCGCACAATCCCTCCGCGCCTACCTCCGGGGAGCGGAGCTCGCCGGATTGGTTGCCGAGCACATCCGGCGCCTTGGCCTCCGGGCCAGGGCTCACACCAACCGGGACAGCCAGGTGCTACACCTTCCCCTCGTGCTGTGGGCAGGGTTGGGCGAGCTGAGCCGCATCGGCGAACTCGTGCTACATCCGTTCCTTGGACCCCGTTCCAAGTCCGTCGTGGTCACCACAGACATGCCTCTCGCCGTGGATCGTCCCATCGACTTCGGCCTCCAGGACACTTGCACCAAGTGTCGCAAGTGCGCCCGGGAGTGTCCCTGCAACGCCATCTCGTACAAGTCCAAGGTGATGTTCAACGGCTACGAGATATGGAAGCCGGATGTCGAGCGTTGCACCCGCTATCGCGTGACGAACCCCAAGGGATCGTCGTGCGGCCGGTGCATGAAGGTGTGTCCGTTTGCCAACGAGGGTCTGTTGACGCACCGGATCCTGCTCTGGGCCGCCGTGCACGTCCCCTTCACGCGCCGCTGGCTCGTGCGATTGGACGACCTGGTGCGCCACGGCGAGCGCAATCCCATCAAGAAGTGGTGGCGGGATCTCGAGCGACGGGATGACGGGACGGTGCACGAGCCATGGGGTGCGAACGCACGGGACCTCGATCTCGCCAAGCGCCACATCATGGAGAAGAGGCAGGACATCGCCTACTACCCCGCCGGCGTCATGCCGTCGCCCGATCTCGAGGCAGCCTACCCCATCGACCGACGGGCGGCACTCGAGGAAGCTCTGGAGACGCCCCTGGACGCTCTCCGCCGACGGGCAGCGCCGCGCCAATAGGACTTTTGTGTCCCGTTCTTCAGGCGCGTTTCATCCTTCTCTTAGAAACGACGCCGCTTCGTGGGTACCGGCCATTGTCCTCCCCGGAGGGACCATGAAGCAACCCATTCAGTTCCAGCTGAACGGCCGTCCCACCAACCTCACCGTCGACCCCACCCGCATGTTGCTGTGGGCGCTTCGCACCGATGCCGCGTTGACCGGCACGAAGTACGGGTGCGGCCAAGCCCTGTGCGGTGCGTGCACGGTCTTGGTGAATGGTGAGGCCGTCCGGTCGTGCATGTATCCCATGCGACTCGTGGCAGGCAAGGAGGTGGTGACCATCGAGGGCCTGGCCCGAAACGGTGATCTCCATCCGCTGCAACAGGCATTCGTCGATCACGACGCGCTGCAATGTGGCTATTGCACGTCCGGCATGGTCATGAGCGCGTACAGCCTGCTCGCGAAGAACGCCGCTCCGTCTCGGGAGGAGATCCTCGCCGGCATGGACGGCAATCTCTGTCGCTGCGGCAGTCACAACCGCGTGGTACGCGCCATCCAAGCGGCCGCCGACATGATGGAAGGAGCGCGGCCATGAGCAACATCAACTACACTGCCGTCGAGCGCGAGTGGGGTATGGAAGATACCACCCTCGACCGGCGGGAGATGGTCAAGCTGCTGGGCGGCGGCATCTTCGTCCTGTTCCACGTCGCGCAGTCGTCGTCTGCCCAGCCCCGGCAGTTTGGGACGTATCCCGATGATTTCAACGCGTTCCTGCGGATCGGCGACGACGGCCGGGTGTCGTTGTTCTCGGGGAAGATCGAGATGGGACAGGGGATCTACACCGCCCTGGCCCAAATGTTGGGCGACGAATTGGACGTTGCGCTGGATTCCATCGACATGGTCATGGGCGACACGCTCGTGTGTCCATCAGACATGGCAACGGTGGGTTCGTTGAGCATAAGGACGTTTGGACCCGCCCTGCGGGGCGCCGGAGCCGAGGCACGAGCGGTGCTGCTGCAGCTCGCCGGAGAGCGGTTGGGAGTATCGTCGGACCAGCTAGCGGTGGAAGACGGAGTGGTCTTTCAGCGTGGCGCGAGGAGCAACAGTGTCTCCTACGCGGAACTCGCGCAGGGGCGGCGCATCGAGCGGCGCCTCGAGGGGACGGCTTCCCCTAAAGATGCCGGCCAGCGGCGCTTATGCGGAACGGCGACCTCCCGCACCGATTCGGTGCCAAAGGTCACCGGAACGGCGCAGTACACCGGCGACGTGCAGCTTCCCGGCATGTTGTACGCGCGCATCCTGCGGCCGCCGACGCACGACGCGGCCCTCGAGCACCTCGAGACCTCTGCCGCCGAGGCGGTGGACGGCGCGCAGGTGGTGCGGGACGGCGATCTCGTTGCGGTCTTGCACGAGTACCCCGATGTGGCAGATCGGGCCCTGGCGCTTTTCGAGGCACGGTGGTCAGTACCCAACGCCACGGTGAACGACGAGACCATCTTCGACCATCTAGTGGAGGCGGCGCCGCCTCCGCAACCCGTGGCGTCGGCGGGGAATCTCGACGACGGAGAACGTCTCGCGACGCAGACGTTCGACCACACGTATCGCGAACCGTATCTCGCGCATGCCCCCATGGAACCCCACACCGCCGTGGCCCAGGTGGAAGGAGACCGGGCCACCGTCTGGGCTGCCACACAAGCCCCGTTTTGGCTCGGGGGTCCCGTGAGCCAGGCGTTGGGCATCCCGTCCGCCAACGTGCGGGTAATCACCCCGTTCGTGGGCGGCGGTTTCGGGGGAAAGACGAACCCCCAACACGCGGTCGAAGCAGCCCGCCTGGCAAAGCAGGCGGGGCGACCCGTCCAGGTGGCCTGGAGTCGAAAAGAGGAGTTCTTCTACGACGCCTTCCAGCCGGCTTCCATCATCAACGTGCGTTCCGGGGTGGATGAGGCGGGAAGGGTGGTCTTATGGGACTACGAGACCCTCTTTGCCGGGTCCCGCGGGGCGGAACTGTTCTACGCCATCCCCCACCACCAGGTGGTGGCTCGGGGCAGTTGGGGCGGCCGGGGCGGTGGGTCGAATCAGGCGCATCCCTTCGCGGTAGGCGCGTGGCGCGGGCCCGGAGCCCACACCAACGTCTTCGCCGTCGAATCCCAGATCGACATCATGGCCGCTGCGGCAGGAATGGATCCCATGACATTCCGATTGCAGAACCTCCAGAACGACAGGATGCGCCGCGTTCTCGAGGCCGCCGCGGAGAAGTTCGGGCGGCGGTTGGAACCAGCCCCCAGCGGCAGCGGCTACGGTGTGGCGTGTGCAGACTACGCCGGTACGTACGTGGCGACCATGGTCGAGGTGAGCGTTGATCGCGCCGAGGGGACGGTCCAGGTCCTCCGGGTGGTGTGCGCGCAAGACATGGGTGAGATCATCAATCCGGAAGGCGCGACGCTCCAGATGGAGGGTTGCATCACCATGGGACTGGGGTTTGCGCTCAGCGAGCAGGTTCGGTTCGACGGACGGCGGGTGTTGAGTGAGAACTTTGACACGTACGAGATCCCCAAGTTCTCATGGCTGCCCACCATCGAGACCGTCTTGGTAGAAAACACGGAGTTGCCCCCCTCCGGAGGCGGCGAGCCGCCCATCGCCACGATGGGAGCGGTCATCGCAAATGCCATTCACGACGCCGTGGGAGTGCGTTTGTACGAGCTGCCCATGACACCGGAGCGGATCAGCGAGGCCCTTGGAGAGGGGTAGGTCTCAGCCGCCGTAGGCCATGCTGAGGAATCGGTTCAGAGCGTTGCAGGTTGCTTTCGCTGCGGCCTCCCGCAGCTGCTGGACGACCTCGCAGAAGCCCACGAGCCGGAAAGGCTTGCCGGCGTGGCTGGTCCCCACCGCCACGAGGACGGCGAGACGGTCGAAGGATTCGACCGTCTTGACCCCCTGAAATGAGAACGTCCCGGTGGTCGCACCATAGGCCCGCTCCAGGGCCTTTAAGGTGGCCTCCGCCGCACACCGCATCTCCTCCGACGGTGTGCAAGCTCCCTCGGCCTTGCCGACAAAGGTCTGATGGAGCAAGGAACTGAGGTGGCGCACCATCTCGACCCGCACCAGGCACTCTCCGCCGTCGAGACGCTCCAGGTCGACGCTCTTGAGCTGGGCGCGTGGTGCACCATCGGCCATGGCCGGGCCTCCCGAAGATGCGGGTCTCTCCAGCAACTGCTCGGTGTCTAAGATGGGGAGAATGGGGGCTGTGCGCGAGCCCGGGCCTGAGGCGCTCTCAGGTTCGATCGGGGACCGCTGCAATGAGCGCCTGGAAGCGCGCGTCGTCACGAATCGACTCGAGGTCCGGGTCCTGTGCAATCCAATCCTTGTTGGCGAACCCTCGGCGGAGGGCATCCTCCAAGCACGTGATGGCCTTTTCCGGTTCCCCCTCGAGCGCATAGAGACACGCCACGTTGTAGCGCACACCTCCGTCGTCGGGATCGATGGCCAATGCGCGCTCGGCCCACTCGAGCCCCTCGGCCTTCTGGCCCACCCGGCACGCGGCCACGGCGCACATCGTAGCCGCCCGGGGATCATCCGGATTGAGCTCCAAATGCTCCTGGGCGACCTGCAGCGCCTTCCGATAGGCCGCCTGCGCATCACCATCGCGTCCGAGCCCCACGTACGACTGCGCCGCGAAGAAGCTGGCCTGGTAATCCTCTTGCACTTGGGACGCACGCTCGAAAAGCTCGGCGGCCTTCCCGAGCTCACCCTGCTCGAAGCGGGCTCGGGCGTAGAAGTAGTGGGCTTCGAATTGCTTGGGATCCAACCGGATCGCCGTCTCGAACTCCATAATAGCCTCGTCCACGGATCGCATCTGCCACAACGCAAATCCCCGGGCCGCATGGGCTTCGGCGAGGTCGGGCGCCAACTCCAGCGCCTTCCGGCTCGCGGAGTCTGCTTGTTCGAGATCATTCTCAGTGGACGGGTAGTGCATGTTGAGCAGCGAACAGCAATCCGCGACACCCGCGTGGGCAAGCGCATACTCGGGATCGATCTCGATGGCCTTCGTGAACATCTCTCGGGCAAACCTGAGGCGCTTCTTCCGAGTCTGATGGAAGAACTGGCGACCTCGTAGGTAATACTCGTACGCTTTGACATCGACGGTGGGGGCCTTATCGACCGTCTTGTCCTCGCCCAGAATCACCTCGAGCGACCGCATGATGTTCTCCGCGATCTCATCCTGAATCGCAAAGACATCTTCGAGGTCACGATCGTACCGCTCGGACCAGAGATGATAACCATCGGCGACATCGACGAGCTGCGCCGTGATCCTGATCCGATTCCCTGCCTTCCGCACGCTGCCCTCCAGTACGGAACGCACGCTGAGGTGTCCGCCGATTGCGCGGACGTCTGCGTTTTTGTCCTTGAACGCAAAGGCCGAGGTACGCGCGGCAACCCGCAGCCCATCGATCTTCGTCAATGCGTTGATGATCTCTTCGGTGATCCCATCAGCGAGGAAGCCGTCCTCGGGATCGGGACTCATGTTGGCAAAGGGAAGCACCGCGATCGATTTGGCGGCGGCCGGCTGCCTCACGAGGCCGCTCTCTTCCAGCGCGTCGCTGAACTCCCTGAGGGTCGCGAAGCGGTCGGCGGCTTCCTTGCTCAACGCCTTCATGACGGCGGTGGTGACGGCCGTGGGAACGTCGGGGCGCACCGTCGTCATTGGCGGAGCGGGATCGACCATGTGCCGCGCGATGATCGCCCGGGGATCCGACCCGACGAACGGTGGCTGTCCCGTCAACATCTCGTAGGACACGCACCCCAGCGAATAGAGGTCACTCCGGGCGTCGAGTTGGCTTCCGCTGCCCTGCTCCGGACTCATGTACGCCGCCGTGCCCAGGGCAACATCCTCCTCGGTGACGTGCTCGCCGGATGCCGCCGTCACGGCAGAGGCGATGCCGAAATCGGCAACGACGGCGTGGCCCTCCTCGAGCAAGATGTTCTCCGGCTTGATGTCTCGGTGCACCACACCGTGGCGGTGTGCAGAGTCGAGGGCGTCGGCTACCTCTTGGGTGATCCGCACGGCCTCGACGATAGGGAGCTGTTTTTCGCGGTTGAGCCGACCACGCAACGACTCGCCATCCACGTACGGCATGACGTAGTAGAGCCAGCCGTCCACCTCTCCCGAATCGTGGAGGGTGAGAATATTGGGGTGCTGGAGTTGTGCGACGATCTGGATTTCGCGGAGAAAACGCTCGGCGCCAACGGCCCCCGACACCTCGGGGCGGAGCACCTTTATCGCGACGTTGCGGTCGTGTCGGAGATCCTGCGCGAGATACACCACGGCCATCCCACCGGTGCCGATACGGCGACCAATGAGGTATCGGTCGGCAAGACCTGCTTTGAGACGCTGCGTATCGAGCGCTATAACCATGTCCCGCGGCTCCTGCCCACTTGCGTCCCGACGATCGCGCGTGACGTCCGTCAGGATCCGACTGCGACCACGGGGCGTTGCTTCCTGGACGTGAAGACCCCCACAGCTCATCACGTAACCGTGGGGGCATTGGTTTCAGAACGTTTCAGGACCGACGGGAGCTACTGCCTTTTGACTGCGATCTGGAGCTCGACGTCTTGCCGTCGGTACATGCACACCCCGTTTACGTCTTCACACACGTAATACAACGCGTACGCGGGGATGTTCACGCGGCGGGCACGGGTGCGCTCGGGTGCCTGGACCTCCACCTCGAGAACGCGGGTTTCCCGGCTCACCGGCTCGGGGGGAATGCTGACGGTTAGATAACGGTGCTCCACCTCCCACCCTGCCGGAGGGTCTATCCAGAAGGCGAGGTCCTCAGCCTCGTTGTTCCAGTGAGATTCGTTCTCCTCCACGGGGCGGAACACGATGTGGAAGCGGGCGGTCGCGCCTGGCTCGACGGCCGGGGGGACCGTGGTGGTCTCGATGGTTATGAACTGCCCTTCATCTCGCAGGACCCGTCCCCGGGGATCGGGCTCGTCCTCGGGCTTCTCGGAGGCGACGAATGCCTCGGCGGGCCGCGCGAACTCCGCCCCCCGGGGCTCCACCACGAGGGGAGACGGCGCCTCGCCCCGTGCCTCGATCTCGGCCCGCGCCGTGACCACCCAATCGTAGAACGGGTACGGCTTGTCCAATCGGGGACCGTACTGCTGTATGCGCCGGCGGAAGATGTATTGGTTGGGATCGATGTCGAGGGCCATCATCCAGTGCTCGACGGCCTTGGTGAAGTCTCCATCCCGTCGCGCGTCCGAGTCATAGCGCATCCGGTGGGCAACCCCCAAACGGAAGTGACCCAGTGCGTTTTCCGCATTGGGGCGAACCGCGGACTCGTACGCGGCAATGGCGTCGTCGCGGCGGTCGGGGCCTCCCCACACGGCGAGGGCATCCCCGTACGCCATCCACGCTCCGGCGCTGCCGGACCCAGCCGGCGGCCGCAGGGCGTCCAGGTTCGGAGCACGCGGTAGGTCATCCGCGCCCCCCGGGGGCGGATCGAAGGTTTGCGAGAGGAAAGTCTCCTGAAGCCGATCGACGTCACCTCGCCGAGGATTGATCTGACGGATCACTCCGTGCTCGTCGATCGCCAGCGTGATCGGGACGACCGGCACCTCGAGAAGGTTGTAGGCGTCAACCAGAATCGGCCAACCCATCTCCTTCCACTGCATGAAGAGCCGAGCCCGGTCGGGATGCTGCTCCTGGATGATCCCCACCATTTGCAGGTCACCGGACGCCTGCAGGTCTTTGGTCGCGTCGTGCCACCCGGGCACGTGCACTCGGCAGCCCGCTCACCAGGAGGCGAACACGTGGAGCAGGAGTTTCTTGCCGCGGAAGTCCGCCAGCGAGGCGGTGCGGCCGTCGTCGAGTCGAGGAAGGGCGAGCCCCGGGAAGGGTTGCCCGACCTCGAAACCGGTCGTCGGGCCACGGCCCTGAGCTTGCCCGGAAACGACCACGGCGACGCTGAGCAGTACCATGAGGGACGGTGTGGACAGACGGGCGTGGTGAACCATGCTTGACTCCCTGTCGAGGTGGCGCTGATTCCTCAACCTCCCAACCCATCACGCGCTATGATAGGCCCCAACACCCGCCGCCTCAAGGCGACGAGCCGCGGAGCGATCACATCAACGTGCCCACCTCCAGCGCCACACTCTCCAGCTCGACTTCGGTCAAACGGTGATCGTCAGTCATCACGTTGTAGGAATGGAAGACGATCTTGTCGAGAAACGCCTCGTACGACCGCACGATCAATTTGAGCATGAACGCCCGGTCCGCGCTGAGGTCCGGTTCGACCACCGATAGGCTCACACGACCCCGCCTCGCCAAAGCCCGCGCCCGCTCGACCAGGTCACGCACGAGGGCCCGCAGCTCGGAGCTCGCCACCCCGGATACCAAATCGTCGAACAGCTTTCGCTCGGTGACGCCGTGACGCGCCATGTCTTCGGCTGCGATGTACAGGTGACCACGCTTCCCGGTCGCAAGGTCTTGTCGGAAATCACGAAGACTGTGGGCGAGGTACCCGAAGAGACCGAAATCCCTACTGCACGGCAGGAGGTCGAAGTTTGGTGGAAGCTGGTATACACCGTGGTCATCGGGTGCGTCGGCCAGTACGAGATATAAGTAGATCGTCGTCGGACAAACCGCCGCGCCCTCCGCGTATTCCATCACCTCGTCAAAAGTTTCGAAGCGGTGGTGCTGGAGATCGCGCTCCATCGCGTTCATGAAGGCGGTCCATAGCTGCTCGGGAATGGGAAACCGCTTCGTGGCGTCGCCAAACGACACGAGGAGTTCGTCGAGCTGCGGGATGCCGATCTGCTGAATGTCCTGCTGCATCGGATCGTCGCCTGTCAGCAAAGCCGCAATGACCCGGCGCCACGCCTGCACGACGATGAACTCCTGACACAGTTCACCCGAGCAGTCGTCGCCGCCCGCCAGGAAGGTTTTCACCCGATCCGACACCAACCGGAGAACGGCATACAGCGCACAAAACGACCGGTATCGCTCCCGATCCCCGAAGTAGCAGCTCGTGCGATAGAGGTTACTCTTGCCTTTGGCCGCCACGGATTCGGCGATGGCGTCGACCCCGGAAAGCGACCCCGTCGTCCATATCTTTGGGATGGGCCCTCCTGTGAACTCCATGAGGCGATGCCCATTGCGAAGGGAACTTGAAGAGCCTTTCATTCTTTGACGGTGAGCATGAACGGGGGATGAACTGCCGATGAATCCCGGGCGGATGGATTTCAGCCTCGATGAATTCCAGGCCATGGTGGTGGAGGCGCTGGAGGATCTTCCCCAACGCTTCCAGCCCATGCTGGAGAACGTGGCGATCGTGGTGGAAGACGAACCCTCACCAGAGGACCTCGCCGACCTCGACGTGGATCCAGAAGATGGCGAGCTACTGGGACTCTACCACGGGGTGCCCCTGACGGATCGGGATGTCGCCTACACTGGCCTCCCCGATCGTGTGTTCATCTACCGCGGTCCTATCCTCCGATGTTGTGCCAGCGCCAGCGAGGTTCTGCAGCAAGTCCGTGAGACGGTCATTCACGAGATCGGGCACCACTTCGGCTTGAGCGACGAGGAGATGGTGTTCTAGGCCTGCGTGGGCCTACGCAGATATCCGCTCCCGGCCGCCATCGAGTTGCACGAGGGGCGGGTGGTTCGCCGTCTCGGGTCGATCCCGTGGCGGCGCGATCGGGAGCGAATACACCTTCTTCTGCGCATGGTGCCGTTGGAAGACGGAGAGTTTGAAGAAGATGTACGTCATGAGCAGCGCGTGGAACAGGCCGCTTGGCGCGGCCCGGCTTCCCAGATAGGACGAGAGTAACCGCCACCACCGCCTGGCAATGTTCTTCCACGAATAGAAGATCCGGTTGATCCGGCGAAAGGCAGTGTAGACGTCGTCTGCGGTGACCTTCTTGGGCTGAAATACCAGATGGTCGCCCTCGTAGTGTGCCAGATTCTCGTCGAGAATACGACCTTCCGACTCCACATGCTTGTGGAACGGCGTCCCCGGAATGGGAATGGAGATCGACAGGAGCACCGCGCTGGGATCGACCTCTTCCAAGCGGTTCGGCAGGCTGCGGTAGTACTCGGGCGTGTCCTCGTCGAGCGCCAGCATCATGCCGGTGAAGGTCATGATGCCCCGCTCCCGGAGCTTCCTGAACTGCTCCTGGTACTCCTGCACCTTGTTTTGTCTCTTGCGGACCGAGAGCAGGCTCGGTTGGTTGAGCGACTCCAGGCCGATAAACGCCATGATGCCGTTGGCTTCCGCCAGGAGGTCCAGGTACTCGTCGTCTTGGAGACAGTTGAAGGTGAACTGGAAGCCGACGCCCCACAGCTTCAGCTTGCCGATTTCCCGCAGCAACTCCTTCGCGTAGTCCATGTTTCCGGCAAAGTTGTTGTCGTAGACCATGGCCATCTTCCGCTTGTGGAGCGGCAGCTTGGAAGTGGCCGTGAGATCCCGAATCACGTCCTCGATGGGACGGCACCGGTGCGGTGCCGTCCTGATGTTGAGAGCGCAGTACGTGCATTGAAACGGGCAGCCGCGGGTTGCCTCGGTGACCACCGGTGCTGCGAATGCAGATTCGACGAGATCGTACCGCGGAGGCGGAATCCCGTCCAACGGCGGAGCGAACGGCGCGGTGTACATGCGTCTGAGCTTTCCCGTTACCAGATCCTCCACCACCTGCGCCCACACGGGCTCGGCTTCCCCCACCACGACGGCATCCATGTGGGGCATGACCTCATGGGGGAACGTGGAGGGGTAACGCCCACCCGCCACGACCACCTTGCCCAACTTCCGGAAGCGGGCGGCGACCTCGTAGGCGTGCGGAGCGCAGAAATCCATGAAGCTCAAGGCGATGAAATCCGCGTCGGTCGTGTAGTCGATGGGCCGGATCATCTCGTGCAGCAACTCGATCTCCACAATGTCAGGAGTCAGGCCGGCGAGCAGCACGCCTGACAGCGGCGGCGCCGGTGCAAGGGCGTAGTACGCATGTTCGTCACCCAGGTTCTGAAACAGCACGATGATCTGCAGTTTCGGCTTAGCCATGTGTCGCCTGCCCTTTCTCTCTCAAACCAGCGGCAATCCGTTCCATCGTCCTTTGTACGAGTGTCGGGAGTAGCCCTCGCAGGGCTGCCAGCGCGTTTCCCTCTGCCGAGAGCACCACCTCGTGCTTGTCGGTTTCAATCGCCCGCGCAACCGCCCTTGCCACTTTGGAGGCCGGCGCATACCCGCGTTTTGGACGCCGGGCGCCTCCCACCCGTTTCTCGACGGCGAAGATGTTGGTGCGGGTCAGGCTGGGATACACATTGATGACCGAGATGCCGGTCTCGGCCAGCTCGGCGCGGAGGCTTTGCCCGTAGGTTGCCAGGGCCGCCTTGGTGGCGCCGTAGGCCGCCAGATACGGCACGCCGTGAATGGCGGCGACCGAGACCACATTGACGATGATCCCCCCGCCCTCCCGCTTCATCTCCGGTAACGCATCCAGCATGCCGTACAGCGGCCCGAAGAAATTCACCTGCATCAGTGCGCAGACATCCTCGAGCGAAGTGCCCTCGGCGTCTCCGTAGACCGAGATCCCGGCGTTGTTGATGAGAATGTCGATGCCGCCCAGTTGCCTCACCGCCGTGTCGATCAGGCGGCGGACGCACGACCGGTCCGCCACGTCGCAGTGCGCCACCCTGGGCATGGGGGTCTCGGGAGAGGCCTCGCGGATCTCCGCCGCAATGGCCTGAAGCCGCTCCAGGCGCCGAGCCGCCAGCAGCAGCACGCCACCCTTCCGGGCCACCAATCGGGCCAATTCCAGGCCGATCCCCGACGAGGCCCCCGTGATGACCACCCGTTTTCCTTGGATTTCCATGGTGTCGTCCTCTCGACTTTCCGGCTTCAAGCTGCCGGAGAGGCGTCAAGGAGGCGTCAAGCCCGGGAGGGAGGCCGGGCGCTTGACGTCGCCTTGACGACCGGCCGGTAGGTTGCCGTCCAGATGAAAGGATTTCCTCGATGGCTCAGGACGCCGACAGACAGATACGACGGATCCTCGGTTGGGTGACTCTGGGAGCAGGGTTGCTGATGACCACGTTTTGGCTGCTCTACTTCTCCGCTGCAGCCGATCTGGGCCAGCACCACCCCCTGTTCCACGAGTTCGAGCTGGCCTTCCCCCTGGCGGATGGGGTATTGGCGGTCATGCTCTTCACTGCGAGCCGTTGCCTGCTCGCGGGGCGGCCTTCGGGGCCGTTCTGGCTCGTGGCGGCGGCGTCGATGAGCCTCTATCTGGGAATTCTCGACCTCACCTTCTACGGCCGGCAGGGCCTGTACGTCCCCCTCACCGGATCGGCGTTGATCGCCCTTGCAGGCAACGCCATCTGCATCGGGGGCGGTGCGCTCGGTCTCGGGCTCGGCTGGCGGCTTTGGAGGACAGCATGATCGGCGGTACTCTCGCCCGGACAGCCGGGTTCGGCATACGCCATGGCACGCGGCGGTGGGCCCGCACGAGCGCCGTCGGCGCGGCGCGACCCGGGGCACCCGTGGCCGCGCCCTTGGTGAGTTTCGGCTTTCTCCGCGGCTACGTCGTCACGATGCGACCTTACCTTCTGTTCGTTTCCGGTATCACCGGGCTCGTTGGACTCGCCCTCGCGCCCGGTATGCCGACCGGTGGCACCCTACTCCTCGCGGCCGCGTTCTTCCTGTCATACGGATTCGGGCAAGCCCTCACCGACTGCTACCAGTTGGACACCGACTCCCTCTCCGCTCCGTATCGCCCATTGGTCCGGGGCACGATCCGTCGAGGGCACGTGTTGTTGGTGAGTTTTTTGGGGCTGGCCGCCTGCGGGGTCATCGTCACCCGGTACAACGATCTGAACATACCGCTGGCCGTGCTCACCGTCGCGGGCATCGCGACCTACACGCAGTTCAAGCGAAAGTGGTGGGCGGGTCCGTTCTACAATTCCTGGATCGTCGCCGTGCTGGCGTTGATCGGTTACAGTGCGGGCCTCGGCGCCGCCGGCCGTGGCTTCGTAATCACGCCGGTTCTGGCAATGTCGCTGACCGCGGTTTTCTTCGGCTATGCCAACTTCGTCCTCACGGGTTACTACAAGGACATTTCCGCCGACCGCGCGACGGGATACCACACACTCCCTGTCGTGTTCGGGCTGCCCCTGTCCAACGTTGTGAGCAACATCTTCGCGACGTTGATGCTCCTGAGTACCGGCATGGCCATGTCGATGACCTTGGCGGGCGCCATGCCGGCCAACAATCAGATCATCGCCGTGGCGTTCTTTACGGGCGGTGCGATCGCAACGCTCATCGGGCAGGCCCTCCTCCACACCGTGGACAATGAACGCCGGGCGCACGTCGCCATCGCACCAGTCGTGCACGCCTACATCCTCACGTTGTCCGCCGTCGCCGCCCTCCAGAAACCTGCCTGGGGACCGGCACTCCTGGTCTTCTACGTGGCATTTTTGGTGGCGATGAAGGTGCGACCCATGCGAGAGCAGATCTGAGAGGTATGTATGTTGGTGATCATCAACCCCAACGCGGGCGGCGGAAAGGCTCTCGAGCGGTGGCACCGCGTGGAGAGTCGAGTGCGGGAGCTGGCAGGACCCTTCGATATGATTGCGGTAGCGAATGCGCAAGTCGTTCGAAAGCTCATCGCTCGTGCTCTCGATGCCGGCGAGATGCGGTTCATTGCGGCGGGAGGAGACGGCACCGTCAACCTCGTGATGAACACCATCATTCAGCATGCCGACCCCGACGTTCTGAATGCAGTGAAGCTCGGGGCAATTGGCCTCGGGTCCAGCAACGATTTCCATAAGCCGTTCCGCCTGCTCCACAAGATCCGGAGCATCCCGTACAGGCTGAACTTCCGCAACACGGTGCGACACGATGTGTGCCTGGTCAGATACCGCGACCTGAACGGGGAGCTGCGCGACCGGCACTGGGTAATCAACGCCAGCGTGGGGACCACGGCAGAGGCAAACTACTTCTTCAATACCGGAGATCGCGTGCTGCGCTTCCTGAAGCGTATGTCGCCCGGGAGAGGCATCGGCTACGCCGCGCTCCACACGGTCGCCCGTCACCGCGCCCGGGATATGACCATCAATGTCAACGATGCGGAGACAGTGCGCACGCGGGTCATGAACCTGGGAATCGTGAAGAATCCCAATTTTGCCGGAGGCCTCCGGTACGATTCCCGTTACGAGCCCGGCAGCGGCCGGTTGCACGTCCACCTTCTAAGGGAACTCCCGATCCTCCGGGCGCTACTCGCCTTTTGGCGGCTCGCCCGGGGCAAGTTCTCCGGACAGCGCGGCGCCCGGTCGTGGCGCGCCAGTCGGGTCGCCATCAAGGCCGATCAGCCGTTCGCCTTGGAGGGGGACGGCGAGGTGACTTTGGCCCGCGAAGCCTTCTTCTCCGTCAGCCCCCGACTCCTGCAGGTGTGCACGTGACCACCGCTATCCTCGAGAACGCCCTCATCGAGCAGCTCACCGCCGGCTTCCTCCGCTCCCCCCACCAACTGAACGGGGTGCGCGAGAGCGACGCAGAGTTGATACGGCTCCCGGGAGTGCAGTCCGTGCTGGCCCTCACCACGGACGGAATCGTGGAGGAGATCGAAGCCGGCCTGTACGACGACCCCTACCTCATCGGGTGGATGACGGTCACGGTCAACGCGAGCGATCTGGCCGCCGTCGGTGCCGAGCCCATGGGCATCCTCGTCAACGAGACTCTGCCACAGCGCGTCGGCGACCGTTTCGTATCCCGCCTTCAGGACGGCATCCGCGACGCCAGCAACACCTACGGACTTCCCGTGCTCGGAGGCGACACGAACTTCTCCACCCGAATGCAGATGTCCGCCACGGCCTTGGGCGTTCTGCCCGACGGATCGCCCATCACCCGCCGCGGCTGCGAGCCGGGAGACCGGTTGTTCGTGTCGGGGCCGGTGGGACTGGGATCGGCATTCGCCGTGTTGCAGCTCGAGGGAGTGACCGCCGTCGAAGGCTTCGCGCTGGAGTATCGGCCCCATGCCCGGCTCCCGGAGGGACAGCTGCTCCAGGGCTTCGCCACGTGTTGCATGGACTCCAGCGACGGGATCATTCCCACACTCGACGAGCTTTCACAGCTCAACGGCATCGGATTCCAATTGGACATGGAGGTCGAGGAGCTGTTGCACCCCGCGGCGGTGCGGCTCGCCGCCGCAGTGAAGTTGCCGCCCTGGATGATGCTGGCTGGGCCCCACGGTGAATTCGAGCTGGTGTTCACCGTTGCGCCTGATCGCCGTGACGCCTTTGTTGCCAATGCGGTGGCGCACGGGTGGGAACCGTTGGAGATCGGCGCCGTCGTAGCGGAGACCGGCCTCGGCCTGGTCGAGGGCAATCATCGCCTCGATACAGGAAGAATCCGCAACCTCTTCCTGGAAGTCGGCGGAGATGTCGGCGAGTACGTGCGCGCGTTGCTGCGTCTCACCGTGTGCTGAGGCACCCCGGCGTCAGTTTTCTTGCTTGGTACTCTGCACCAACAAGTAGATGAAGCCACCCCAGATCCCCGCCAGCACCAGCGCCATCGTTATCCATCCGCTCGCGCTCATCTCACTCTCCTGTCTTCGCGCCGACGCGATTCGCCCACCACCGGTTCGCCAGGAGGAGTGCGAGAATCAACGCACCCCACTGGAGCACCGTGGTGCCGACACTGTAGCTGTGGAACGGATGCCACCATCCGTCGGGATCATACACCTTGATTGACTGATAGAACCACCACGTGATGAGGGCCAGGAACTCCACAGGCACCACATAGGTCATGACGAAAGTGTACCAGCGTCCAATGGGCCGACGCTCGTCCTCCGTGTTGATGAGTTCGTTTCGGAACCGCTCCGCACCGAACTTGATGACGGCCAGGGAAATCAGGAACCCGGACACCATCAACCCCAAGCCCCACACCCAGTCCTGGTTCTGGAAGAAGCCGAGCTTCCACGCCGACGGCAGTCCGAGCAGGAAGCTGACCCCACCCACCAGCGGCACGGCGCTCGCCCGCGTCATCCCGAGATCCACGCAGATCCTCGTGGCCATCTCGATCATCGCGATCAGCGACGACATGGCCGCGAAGCTCAACGCCAAGAAGAACAGGGCGAGGAAGATCCGTCCCGCCGGAATCTGCTGAAACAGCTGCGGCAGCCAGATGAAGGTGAGTCCCTCGTTGCCTGCCGCCAGCGCCGCGCGCGCCTCGGGCTCGGGCAGCACCGCGAAGACCGTGCACATGATGGCGATCCCCGCGAGCAGCGATGCCGAGTAGTCGCCGAAGGCAGTGGTGTAGCCGGTCAAAACGAAGTCATCTCGCTTCTTGAGATACACCCCGTACGTCATGACCAGGCCCCACGCCGCTCCCACACTCCACGCAGATTGCGTCAACGCCTCCAACCACACCGTGTGCGATTTGAGCTCGCTCCATACCGGCGTGAACAGGAACCCGAGACCCTGGACGGCTCCGTCCAACGTGACCGCCCGGGCCGCCGCCACAATCAGGAGAATGAACAGCGTAGGAATGAGGATGCGGTTGGTCCGCTCGATGCCCTTCACCACGCCTCGGGAGATGATCCAACACCCGATGACAAGGGCGATCAGATGGAAGAGCACGGGCTGGATGTTTCCGGTGGTCAGGTTCTGCCAATAGCTCTCGGCCTCGCCCGCCGCCGTCATCCCGGATCCCAGCGACACGAAGAAGTACTTGATGCACCACCCGGTCACTACGGAATAGTAGAACAGAATGAAACAGGTGCAGAGGCCGACGAAGACGCCCATCCAGTTGAACTTGCCGCCGATCAGATGCCCGATGGCGCCTGCCGGACCCTTGCGCGTGAATTTCCCCAACGCGAACTCGCTGAGCACGAGCGGGATGGACCAGGCGAACATGAACACCAACCACGCAATCAGGAACGCGCCGCCGCCGTTCTCGGCGGCCACCCGCGGGAAACGCCAGATGTTTCCGGTACCAACGGCCATCCCGATGGCCGCCATCAAGATGCCCCAGCGCGTATTGAATTGGTCGTTGTTCTGTTGGTTCATGTTGAGCCTCGGTAACGGTATCGAGCCTTGGGGTCGGCGGGCGCGTCATTTTAGCCCGATTCCAGGGAAATGGGAACAACAGATCTGCCGGCGAGAGGTCTCCGTCCCCGCCTGGTGCACCGCAACTCGGCTCGCAAACATGAAGAATCCGTCAAGAATTCTATAACGTCTGGATAGGCGCTAACGACCTATATATCAATGGATTACTGTCTTCCCCACCGTCTGCGCCAGGAGTTCGAAACCCATCGTGTCACGCCTGATGTCCGGCAACGAGGCCATCGCCCAGGGAGCGTGGGAGGCGGGCGTGGCGTTCGCCGCCGGGTATCCGGGGACCCCCAGCACAGAGGTGCTCGAGAACCTGGCGACCTACGACGAGGTAGACGCCCAGTGGTCCACCAACGAGAAGGTGGCGTTCGAGGAGGGCATGGGTGCCGCCCTCGGCGGAGCCCGGACGATGGTGACGATGAAGCACGTGGGCCTCAACGTGGCCGCCGACCCCTTCATGGTCTTCCCCTACGCCGGCACCAACGCCGGATTCGTCGTGCTCGTCGCCGACGATCCCGGCATGTACTCGTCGCAGAACGAGCAGGACAGCCGGTACTTCGCCAAGCTGGCCAAGGTGCCGCTCCTGGAGCCGTCCGACGCCGCCGAGGCCATGGCCCTGGTCCAGACGGCGTTCGAGATCAGCGAGCGCTTCGAGTCACCGGTCATGTTCCGCACGACGACCCGCTTATCGCACACCCGGAGCATCGCCGCGCCGGGGGTGCGTACCGAGGCGGAGCGCAGGAAGTTCTCCCGCAGGGCACGGCAATACGCCATCCCCGTGTATGCCCGCTTCCGCCGTCCCGAACTCGAGAAGAAGCTCGACACGATGCGCGAGTTTGCCGAGGAGTTCGAGGGCAACGTCGTCGAGGAGGGCGATCCCACCGTCGGGATCGTCACCCATGGGATTCCCTACCAGTACGTGAAAGAGGTGGCGCCCAACGCCACCGTGTTCAAGCTGGGGATGCTCTACCCGCTTCCGGAGAAACGCCTCCAGGAGTTCTGCTCCCGGTTCGATACCGTGTTCGTGGTGGAAGAGAGCGAAGGTTTCATCCAACAGGAGATGGCCGGCTTCGGCATCCTCAACATGACCGGCAAGGACCGGTTCTCGAACATCGGCGAGCTGAGCGCCGACCTCGTCGCGGCAGGCTTGAACGGCACGCCGGTGCCGTCCGACCTGGCGGGGGAGGTGACGATCCTCCCCCGACCGCCGGTGCTCTGTCCGGGCTGCCCCCACCGGGGCGTGTTCAGCGTGCTGCGGGACTTGGGCGTCTTGGTGACGGGGGACATCGGATGCTACACCCTCGGATGCCTGCCGCCGTTTCAGGCCATGCACACCACCTTCTGCATGGGAGCGAGCATTGGCACCGCCACCGGCTTCCACAAAGCCGGTGAAGACCGGGTCGTCGCGGTGATTGGCGACGGGACGCTACTGCACGGTGGCCTGCCGAGCTTGGCCAGCGCGGTCTACAACCAGGTTCCCACCACAACGATTCTCCTGGACAACAGCACCACGGGCATGACGGGCCAGCAAGAGCATCCCGGCACGGGGCACACCCTCAAGGGGAACGACGCTCCGTCGGTGGACTACGAGCCACTGGTGCGTTCCCTCGGCGTCGAGCACGTGGAGGTGGTCGATCCGTGGGACATCGACTCCACGCAGACCGCCATCCAGGCGGGGCTCGACCATCCCGGACCATCGGTGATCATCGCCCGGCGGCAATGCATGCTGCTCCCCGCCGAGAAAGCCAAAGAGCACGTCCACTACTGGGTCGATACGGACGGCTGCATCCGGTGCGAGGAGTGCATGGAGACCGGCTGCCCCGCGCTCGTGTGGCAACCCGACATCGACCGGCCGTCGATTCGGGAGTGGGAGTGCGTCGGGTGTGCGCTGTGTGCACAGATGTGTCCGGTGGATGCCATCGCCGTCGGGGAGGGAGCGTGACCATGGCCGTGACCAACGTGCTCATCGCAGGCGTCGGCGGCCAGGGCGCCGTCCTCGCCAGCGAGCTGCTCGCCCTCGCGGCCATCGCGGCGGGGTACGACACGAAGCAGGGTGAGTTTCACGGCGTCGCCCAACGAGGCGGGGCGGTGTTCAGCCACGTGCGGTTCGGCGACCAAGTGTTTTCCCCCATGGCCCGCCGCGGCGAGGTGGATTACCTGGTCGCCTTGGAGAAGCTCGAAGCCTTGCGGTACGCCCACTTCGTGAGGCCCGGAGGCACGATCATCGTCAACGACCACAAGGTCGAGCCCATTCGCACAGCCGACCGGCGTCCCTACCCGGATGACGCCATTGATTTCCTCCGGACCAAGGGCTTCAATGTCGTGGTGTTGCACGCGACGGACACCGCCATCGAGCTGGGCAATCACCGGGCCGCCAACGTCGTGGTCCTGGGCAAGCTCGCCGAGTGCCTGGACATTCCCGACGACGTCTGGGATCGTACTCTGCAGGAGCGAATTCCGGAGCGGTTCCGGGAACTCAACCAACGGGCGTTCGCCGCCGCGCGAGGGCAGGTGGCGAGCAGGTAACAAACGGAGAGCGCAAATGGACCCTTGGCATGTCTGGGTGATCGTGGGCGTCGCGATGTTCGTGCTCGAGATCTTCACGCCGGGGTTCGTGCTGGCGGCGTTCGGCATCGGCTGTTTTGTGTCGGCGATCGCGGCGCTCGTCGGCCTCCCGTTCGGGATCCAGATTCTCGCGTTTTCGATCGGCACGTTGGGGGCGTTCTTCGGCATCCGACCCTTCGTGTTGAAAAGGCTTCACCCCGGTGATCACGGCTTCAAATCGAACGTGGACGCCCTGGTCGGGCAGGAAGCCCGAGTGCTCGAGGCCGTCGATCCGTCGACGGACTCAGGCCGTGTTCTGGTGGCCGGGGAGGATTGGAGAGCCGTTTCGGCAACCGGCGAGCCCATCACGAAGGGGTCGTCCGTTACCATCGTCGAGATCGACGGCGCCAAGGTTGTGGTAGTCTCGGAAGACTCAATAAAAGGGGGCTAAGACATGGAATTCGTCTTAGGTGCGGTTGTCATCTTCGTCGTCGCGATGGCCATCGCCGGATTCAAAATCGTTCCACAGGCACAAACCGTGATCGTCGAGCGACTCGGGAGGTACCACCGCACGCTCGCGTCGGGCATCAACATCATCTGGCCGGTGATCGACCGTCCCCGGGCCATCGAGTGGCGTTACGTTCAGCATCGGATCGAGGGCGGGCAGATCGTGATACGCAGGATGGTCTCCAAGATCGACTTGCGCGAAACCGTATACGACTTCCCGCGCCAGAATGTGATCACCAAGGACAACGTGGTCACGGAGATCAACGCGCTACTCTACTTTCAGATCACCGATCCCCGCCGCGCCACGTACGAGATCGTGAACCTGCCGGATGCCATCGAGAAGTTGACGCAGACCACGCTCCGGAACGTCATCGGGGAGATGGATCTGGACGAGACCCTCTCGTCGCGTGATACGATCAACGACAAGCTGAGGGCGATCCTCGATCAGGCAACCGACAAGTGGGGCGTGAAGGTCAACCGCGTCGAGTTGCAGGACATCAACCCGCCGGCGGACATCCGCGACGCCATGGAGAAACAGATGCGCGCCGAGCGGGACCGACGCGCCGCAATCCTCGAGGCGGAAGGAGACAAGAGGTCACGGATCCTCGAGGCGGAGGGAAGGCGTGAAGCCCAGGTCCAGGAAGCCGAGGGCGCCAAGCAAGCCGCCATTCTGGTCGCCGAGGGCGAGGCCCAAGCCCGGCTGCGGGTCGCCGAGGCCGAATCCGGGGCGATCGCCAAGATCACCGATGCGTTGACCGCGAGCCAGGGCGATCCCGGCAACTACATGATCGCGGTGCGCTACATCGAAGCCCTGAAACAAATGGTGTCGGGCAAGGACAACAAGGTCGTGTACCTGCCCTATGAGGCCACTGGGGTGCTCAGCTCGATCGGTGGGATTCGGGAAATGCTGGAGGGGACCAAAAGTCAGACGTAAAGGGCTCGCATGCCCGGCGTCCCTTCGCGCGCTGTGGGACGCCAGGCATGCTGCGCCATCACACGATCGCGGCCCTAGCTTCCCCGCCTGAGCGCGATACTCCCGGTCACCGTCGTGAGCATCAGCATCGGCCCACCATTCCCAATCGTCCCCCGTGCCGTGCCCTCCGAAATCTCGTGGAGGCCAAAGTCCGAAGAGATGCTCCCGGTTACCGTCGTGGCCCGAACTTCGGCGTTCGTGGCCGCCGGAACTCTCACCCAGACACTCCCCGTCACGGTCGTAAAATGCAGGTCGCGGCCCCAGTCGGCTTCGCCGATCGAGGCGTTGATGGAGCCGGTCACGGTGGTCGCCTCGGCAATGCCCGTGGTCGACAGGTTCACGTCACCGGTCACGGTGATCCCATACGCGTCACCCCGGATTTCCACTGCCTCCACGTCACCCGTGACGGTGCGGCCGGTGAAATGCACTCCCACCGGCACCCACACGATGAAGTTCACCTCGACATCGTTGTCGCCCGTACTCATGTTCCCGGAGAGCCCGGGACGGCACTCGTTAGCAGGTCGACCGCCAACATCCGGATACACCGCACAGATCGTCACGCCGCCCGCATGATCGACGACTTCCACCCGCACCTCGGACGGATCGTCCCTGTGGCCCTCTTTGATCCAACTGACGGTGACTTCGGGCTCTGCGGTGAGGTAGGCCTGGATATCGCCTATCACTCCCTTGATCTCGATCGTGTTCCCCACAGAAACCTGGCCCGTCCACTCGGAGCCCTCCTGCACCACCCCCGGCCCCGTCGAATCGCCGCACCCGGCGACTATCGCGGCCGCCAAGGTCATTCCGAAAAAAAACCGTATTCGTCTCATTCTGCCTCTCTCCTTCGTGGCCCTTCAACAGCCAGCATCACTCACCTTTTCATCTGTGTCGCTGGCCTGCTTCATATACGGACTCAGGGACGACTTTCTACCAATCTCTTCGGCTAAAGCAGACACGGTAAAGGTCCCACTATCTCAACGACTGAGGCCAACATTGTGCAACAAGTGACCGCAAGGGCCCTTCGACATAGCCTTGCCGTGAGCGGGGTTTACCGATTTGGGGATTGGTTGTGGTTAGGGACGTTAAGGGGGGATTACTCGATCGGCTTCGCCTCCACCGATTCCACCAGCGGCCCGAAGAATTCCGGTGCCCTACCCCCAAACCATCGCACCACCGCAACCAGATCGCGCTCCATGTCGATCCAGATCATGTTGGAGCCGTACCCCCGGGCGGCGAACGTGGACGCCGGCGTGCCCGGCGGGTCCGCGTCGTCGGGGGTGAGCCACCACATGTAACCGTAATCCCGGCGCAGCGCGCTGGGCGTGGTGGCCATGTCGATCCATTCAGACGAGATGATGTCGTCACCGTCCCACGTGCCGCGGCGCAGAAAGAGATACCCGAACCGTGCCATGTCCCGGGCGCTGATCCAGAGACCGCCGCCCCAGTGTCCACCGCCGGCAACCGAGTTGATGGTTTGCCCGTCGATCTCCACGTTGGACGTGGCGTACCCGTGCCACGTCCAACTGTCCGACGCTCCGATGGGATCCATGACCAGGTCTTTCAATAGATCCGGCAGCGGATGTCGCCACACTTGCAGTATGGAATACGACGCCAGGTTCACCCGCACGTCGTTGTACTCGTAATAGGTTCCAGGCGCTTGCCGCGGAAGCTCTCTTCCTCTTCGGTGATAGAAGTCCGCCGTGTCCGACTTGCCGAAGAGGATCCCTTCCCACTCGCTGGACTGCTGGAGCAGGATCTCCCATGTGATCTGGGCGTTGTGGGGCGAGTCGAACTTTCCGTCCGTGACGTACTTGCCGATGGGATCCTGGGTGCTCCCGATCATCCCGCGGTCGAAGGCCAGCCCCGCCATGGTGGACACGAAGCTCTTGGTGACGCTGAAGCTCAGGTCGGCGCGCTGCGTGTCGCCCCACTCGGCCACGATGTACCCGTGGCGCAGAATGATTCCCGCCGGACCACCCCGTTCATCAGGCAAGGGCCCTTCGAGTTTGCCGAACTTCTCCTCGTGGCCCGAGTAGTCGTACGGCACGACCTCGCTGTCGTGGGTCCTGGCATACTCGACCGCCTGCTCCACCAGGGTGGCGTCCATGCCGACTTCCGCAGGCGTTCGCGTTTCCCAAGCATCGCCGGGAGGCGGATAGTACGGCGCTTCACTTTCGCCGGCACACGCCGACCATGCCAGAGCGCCGAAGGCCAGGAACGTGTAGCGTCGCATCATCATTCCTCAAAACTCGAGAAGTTGCCGTGCTGCCGCCGCCACGTCGTCCGCACTGGGGAGATAGAAGTCCTCCAGCGGTGGACTGAAGGGAACGGGAATATCCGGCGCCGTCACCCGCCGAATCGGCCCGTCCAGGAACTCGAACGCCTCATCGGCGATGATTGCCGCCAGCTCGCCGGCGAATCCTCCCGTCTTTGCGGCCTCGTGCACGATCAATACCTTGCCCGTCTTCTTGACCGAAGCGAGCACCGTTTCCCTGTCGACCGGCACCAGCGTTCGGAGATCGATCACCTCCACCGCCCCGTCAGCGCCGGGAATACTCTCGAGGGCGTCCAAGCACACGTGGAGCATCGCACCATAGGTGAGCACGGTGAGCCGGTCGCCCTCCGTCCGTACGGCGGCTTCCCCGATGGGGACCACGTAGTCATCACCGTTCAATTCGGCCTTCACGCGACGGTAGAGATGCTTGTGCTCCAGGTACAGCACCGGGTTGTTGTCCCGAATAGCAGCTTTGAGTAGCCCCTTGGCGTCGTACACCGTGGCGGGGGCCACGATCTTGAGTCCCGCCGTGTGCACGAAGTACGACTCCAGGCAGCCCGAGTGAAACGGGCCGCCGTTGAAACCGCCGCCGGTGGGGGCCCGGAACACCACGGGAACCGGCACACCAAAGCGATAGTGCGTCTTTGCGGCGAAGTTAGTGATCTGATCGAAGGCACAGGACATGAAGTCGCTGAACTGATACTCTACCACGGGCCGCATGCCCATCATCGCCGCCCCCACCGCCATGCCGGTGAAACCCGCCTCCGCGATGGGCGTGTCGATGACGCGCTCCGCACCGAACTCCTCGAGAAAGCCTTCGGTGACCTTGAACGCACCGCCAAAGTTCCCGATGTCCTCACCCAAGAGAAAGACGTCGGAATCGCGGCGCATTTCCTCGCGCAGCGCCTGGCTGATGGCCTCGAGGTAGGTGATCACGGGCTATTCCGCATAGACGCCGGTGAGCGCCTCGGGCCCCTCGGGCAACGCCCCCTCCTCGCCCTTCTGCATGGCGTCCTCGACCTCCAAGGTGATGCGTGCGTCCATGTGGGCGATCTCGGCGGCCGTCACCATATCGTGTGCCTGGAGTGCGGCGATGAGCCTGGGAATGGGATCCCTCTCCCTCCCCTCCTCGAAGAACTGTTCGGGAACATATCTGGCATCGTCGTGAGAGCCGTGTCCCGTCATCCGGTATGTCACGCACTCGATGAACGAGGGGCCCGCACCGCTCCGGGCACGCTCGATGGCCGCCTTCGCGCTGGCGTACACGGCCAAGACGTCGTTGCCGTCAACGGTGTCCACCGGCATGCCGTACCCCGACGCCCGCTCCGCGACGCACTCCACGGCCATCTGCTTGTCCACAGGTGTCGAGTACGCGTACTGGTTGTTCACGCAGAAGTACACGACGGGGAGCTGCATGATGGCGGCGAGATTCAGCCCTTCGTGCCAGTCCCCTCGGCTCGTGGCGCCGTCACCGTTGTAGCACAGCACGATGTTGTTCTGGCCACGTTGCTTGAGCGCGAATGCTACTCCGGCAGCCACCGGTACGGTGTCCGCCATCTGGCTCACGAAGATGCCGATGTTGAGACTCCAGTCCCCCATGTGGGTGTTGCCGTCGCGACCCCGCATGGGCCCGTCCCGCCGTCCGAAGTACTGGAGCGAGACGGCTTCCGGCGTCATACCTCTGATGAAGAACGCACCGAGATCCCGGTGGGACGGAAAGATGAAATCGTCTTTCCCCAACTGGATGGCACTTCCGACGCCGACGGCCTCTTGCCCGCGACCCACGAACACCGGCCCGGCGAGCTTGCCCTGGCGGTAAACGACCTCGATCCGATCTTCGTACGCCCGGTGCAGCTTCATGTAGTAGAGCATCCGGTGGAGCGTGTCGCGTCCCACTTCCTCCACAGTGCTCACGTCACCCACTCACTTCCCTCTTGCCGCCTGCTGGAGAATATCTTCGGCTCGCGCCGGGTTGAAGCTGCCGCAGACACAGAACCGGGCCAGGTATTTGGTGGCCTCCTCGGGCGTGCGACGCCCGGACCGGACCCAATCGGTCATCTTGCGGGCAAACGTAGCGGACACCATGCCGTGCCCACACATGGTGGAGAGTTGCATGGTGGTGTCGTCGGGGAGTTTTTCCGTGGCGCCCTGGAACCCCAGAGAGTACTCGATGCTGTGCCGGACGACGCCACACTCACCGCAGCACTTCTCGGCCTGTTCCGGAACCGACGAGATGTTCACCGAGAGGCCCAGGTCCATTTCGACCACCTTCGCGACGAAGGCCCGCATGGAGGCGTAGTCGTCGAACACCGCCGACACGGTGGTAGGTCGATCCACCTCGTCGATGACCAGTTGGGGGTCGGGAGAGGTATCGCGGTGCCAGTGTGCCGTCGGCCGCAAGTCCTTCGCGGCGCGGTGCTCGGCGCCCTTGATGGCGTTGCCGATGTTGACCGGGTTGAATTCCAGCGCGGCCCGAAGAAAGGTCTTCTGCTTGGGAATGCAGCCCTCGTCGTTGAAGCCCCGGGCCGGCATCGCCGTCACGATGAAGTCATGGGACAGGCTGTCCTTCTTCCCAAAGCGGTGCAGCGTATGCGTCACGTTGCCTCTCCTTTAGACGGTAGCCGCGACGGCCACGTCGGCCCGACCGATCCCGATGTTGGTCTTGGCACGGTTGAACTCGAAATCGTGCTCGCGCAGCAGATCCTCTATGTCCGTGTTCCCCTGATCGTCACACCGCACCGAAAGGCCCAATGCCATGATCGTTGGAATCTCGGTTGCGATCTGCCGTAGGAGTTGCAGGACTCCAAGAATGTCGGCCTCTGCCGTGTTGAACTCGATGATGACCGACATCACCTTCTCGTTGAGGATCTCGGGATTCAACAGCCCCTGTGCCCGATCGGCCATGAGACTCGTCACCGGATTCTTCTCTTCGAACTCCACGCCCCCATCGGCCAAAGATTTGGTGACGTGCTGCACGTCCCGGAACCACACGCCGATGCCCGGCCGTCCCAGCTCCACCGTCAGCCCGATGCGGCCTCTGTCCAAACGGTTCGTTACGTCGTTGGTCTTGACCTCCTCCGTGCCCCGCCCGTGGACGCCGGTGCTCTCGTGGGACGCGGTGACGTCGCTGAACGCCCGTCGCACCACCCGCGGCCACGCCAGCTCATCGGGCGTGATGGCGGAGGTAGGGCACACATCCGGTTCGGGATCGAATCGCAGACGAAACACGTGGAGCATCCGCCGAACCGCCCGCACCATCACCGGATTGAGCCGCTCCATGCTCATCCCTCGATGGCAGGTGTAGCACTCGACGCATTCCTCCGTGTTCACCGTGGCGCGGTTGACCGCAGGGTCGATGTAGATCGCCCCCATGGGACACACGGCGACACAGTTGCCACACGCCACACACTTCTTGGGATCGATCTGCATGCGTGAACCCTTCCCGCTATCGCTCCGCCAACGCCAACGCCCGGTCGACCAGCTCCCGGCCACCGGGAACCGCAGCATCGAACTCATTATAGATCGCCTGGCTCGCCGTGACAAAGCTCGCCCGGTTCGCCTCGTTGATCTGCATCCCCGCGTCCCGTAGCTCCCGGAGTAACCGCGTGTCCAATTCCTCGGCGGTCTCCAACGCGAAGACCTGGACCTCCCGGGCCGTTTCCTCGAGCACCTGCCGAATGTCGGCAGGGAGTCGGGCCCACTGGTCCGCGCCCACCGTCAAATACGCCGGGCTGTATACGTGCCTCGTCAGTGACAAGTACTCTTGCACATCATGGAGCCCCGACGTCACGATGTTGCTCAGCGGGTTCTCCTGTCCGTCCATGACGCCGGTCTGCAAAGCTATAAAGAGCTCGGAGAACGACAAGGGAGATGGATTGGCTCCGAACGCCTCAAACACCTTGACGCGCCACGGGCTGCGCGGCGTCCGCATCTTGAGCCCTCTCAGGTCCTCGGGGGTGACGATAGGGCGGACGTTGTTCGTTATGTGGCGAAACCCGTTCTCCCACACCGCCAGGACCCTGTAGCCCACCTCCTCGACGCGGGGCTCCAACGCCGACCAGAACAACTCCTCCTCGATGCGCCGCATGTGTTGCCGATCTCGCACCAGATACGGCATCTCGAACAGCGCCAGGGCATCGACCTGAGACGACAGCACCGTGGACGTCAGGGACATGTCGACGGTGCCGAGCTTGACCTTCTGAAGCACGACCTCGTCGCCCCCCAGCAAGCTGGATCCGAACACCACGACCGTGGCCCGACCGCCGAGCCGCTCATTGGCACGGCGGGCAAACTCGTCCGCGGCGAGGCCGATGAGGGACTCGGGAGGACCCGAGTGGGCCACCTTCAACTCGAGGGCCCCCCGCTCGGGGCTGCATCCGGCCAAACCGGCGGCGAGAACCCCCAGAAACCCCGCCAGGACCGTGGCGGGCCGTCGGACCACGCTGCTCATAGGGGACAAAGATATGGCTCGGGCTCACGCTCCGGCTACCCGCTCCGCCGGCGGGACTGCTACCTTTGGGGACGAGACTCTCGATGGAGGTCTGTGATGGGAGACAGTCGCAGAGAAGAGTTCGTCAAGCGCCTCTCGACCGCGGGGTTAGGAGTGCGCGAATCGATACAGATCATGTTGGCCGGAGTCGTGTCGGACGTTCGTGAGGGCGCCGCACACAAGAAGTACGCCGAGGAAGAGATCGAAGTGGTGATCGCGTTTCACGACGAGGCCGAGTCGCTGTGGCAGGAATCCATTGCCACCAATCCGCCAATGGAAGCGGCCGAGTTGACGGCGCGGCTGCACAAGCTCTTGGCGCAATGTGTGGGACCGCTGGGCGAGTTCGAGTCGAAGCTCCGCCGGGGTGTGGAGCACGCCGAACGGTTTGAGCAACAGGCAGGAGGCTAGTTCCGGCGTTCTTCCGACAACGCGAACTACTGCCCACCCAATGTCACACCCAGGCTATCTCCAAGCTCTCGCACTCGTGCGATTGCCTGGTCGAGTGCCTCCAACGTCTCCGATGAGGTTCCACCCACCTCGATGTCCTCGGCGGCCCGGATCGCCGCCTCGTACCACTCGGTCCAGGTTCGGAGAATCAGGCGCTGCTCATCCGCGTCTTCACCGGACGCCACCGCCGTCCGGCTCAACGCCGCCTCGGCCTCCAGTCGAGTCACGGCGCTCCGCTCCAGCTCCTCCGCAACGAACCGCGCAGTCACTCCATCGGCCGTGGTGAGCACCATCGCCGACACCGCGGCGCACACGCCCACGTTCTCCAGTGTCCGTGCCGATACCATCTCCAATCGATCTCGGTCCGTGTGATAGAACACGTCGGTGAAGTGCCACAACAGGAGGCCTGGTTTGCCCGCGCGAAGGAACGGCACGTGGTCGCTTCCGCCCTCGTAGGGGTTGGTCTTCACCACCCAATCGGTTCCGGCGGCCTGGTCGAGACAGCGGTTGAGGACGAAGTCGTTGAAGTAGTGGGGCGTGAGCTGATCCACCGTGAGGGGCCGGCCGCCCCACTCGGTGTGTTGGTCGTTTCCCCGCGTCCAGACCGATGACGGGTCGGGCATCTTCTCGATGAGGAACGTGCCGCCGGTCTTCTCCGTGTCCTCCCCCACCATGTCGAGGCTCAGTCCCCACCGTACACCGGCGGTGCGGGCCTGGTCTTCCTCCAGGTATCGCCGCGTGGAGCTGATCTCGTCGCCCCAGATCATCGTGATGGTGCGCGCCGGATCGAACCGGCCCGCCCGGTGCTCCTCGGCAAAGACCCGGGCGATCTCACTCAGTGCGCCCACCCCCGAAGCGTTGTCGTTGGCGCCGGGTTCCTGCACGTGGGCGGTGTAGACGAAGCGCTCGTCGGCGTGGGCGCCACCACGGATTTCCACCACGAGGGTCAATTCCTCTGAGGGGTAGATCCGGGACTCGGTCATCACATGCACGCGCACCGGCCCGGCGGCCAGCGCGCCTCTCAAGGCCTCGCGAGCGCTGAACGACAACCGCAATCCAAAAGAGCGGGCCGTCGAGTCCAGCGGAATCGAACCGAAGGAAATGGAGTTCTGGTAACGCTCGGCCTGGTTGTACGCCGGAAGGCCGTAGGTCATCACGCCCACGGCGCCATGCTGCTGCACTGCTGTCCGGAACAGCCGCCCCGTATTCGCTTCGCCAAAGACGATCTTGCCGCCCACGTCGACGCCTTCGAGGTCCTCGGGGCGGCCCGCACCAACATCCACCACCTCCGCCTCGATGCCTCCAGGGGGCGTCGAGTAGGAGTACGCCGTGATCATGCTCCGGTTGGTCGCGAGTTCCAGGAGTGGTTCGTCTTGTCCCACGATGGTGAGCGACGCTTCCACCGGTTCCCAGGTGGGACGAGCCATGGGGCGCCCCTCCACGCGGTAGGTGAGGCGGGCGTCCGGCGCGGCCGCCTCCTCCGACACATACCCGGCGTCTTCCAATTCGTCGATGACCCGTTGGATGCTCGCGTCAAAGCCCGTGTTGCCCGGGATTCTCCAGTATTGCTCGACGAATCCGACGACGTCTCGCGCCCGTTCGCCGGAGTATGCGTCCTGCGCGTTGAGCAGGAACTCGCGAATTGCGCCGGTGGACAACCGTTGGCTGTGCCCGGGCGTGCAGGAAACGAGTAGGAGTACCGCGATTGGGAGGATCGATCTTGTGGTCATGGTTGCCCGGGGTTGGGGTGGTGACATCCCTAACACTGCCCACCGGCGGTCAGCACCGCCAGAGGTCCGGTGCTTCCCATGGAGGGGACCGGCCCCGATACTTGTCCGGTTCTCCGAGGGGCGGTGCCAGTGGCAGGAACACCCAGATCGTTCTGGAGGAGCTTTGGACCGGGCCTCATGTGGGCTGCGGCCGCCATCGGCATCTCACACCTGGTGCAGTCCACCCGGGCCGGCGCCACCGCCGGGTTTGCCCTGGCCGGGATCATCCTGGCGGCGTTGATACTCAAGTATCCCTTCTTCGAGTACGGACACCGGTACGCGGCTGCCACCGGATGGAGTTTGGTAGAGGGGTACCGGAGGATCGGCCGCTGGGCCCTGTGGCTCTATTTCGGGCTCACCTTCGTGACCGCGGTGATCCATCAGGTCGCCATCCTGCTATTCACATCGTTCCTGATCCGATACCTGGTGGGACTCGAGTGGTCTGCGGCCGCGATCGGCGGGCTGCTCTACGCCGGGTGCACGACCCTGTTGCTCGTGGGTCGCTTTCGGGTTTTCGATCGCACCGTCAAAGGCGTACTCGTCTTCTTGGCGCTGTCGACATTGGCCGCGACAGCCATCGCCCTACCACGGGCGGACTTCTCCACGCTGGTCCCGTGGCCACTGATGGACGCCGGTGCGGTGATCCCCTTTGCCTTCATCCTCGCCCTCGTGGGATTCATGCCGTCCGCCGTGGAAATCTCGGTGATGAGCTCCCTCTGGGTGCTGGCGAAGGATCGTGCATCCGGCGAGCGCACCAGCGTCAAGATGGTGCAGCTCGACTTCAACGTGGGGTACATCGGCACCGGCATCCTCGCGTTCGCGTTCCTGGCGCTGGGGACGGCCGTGATGCACGGGGCGGGACAGGAGTTCAGTCCCCAGGGAACGGTCTTCAGCACCCAGCTCGTAGAGCTCTACACAAGTACCCTGGGGAATTGGACGCGCGTCCTGGTGGGAGTCGCCGCGTTCGCCACGATGTTCTCCACGACCCTCATCGTCATCGACGGATTTCCCCGGGCCATCGACCGCTGCTTCCAGAACTTCAAGGCCGCCGCTCCTTATCCGGAACCGGACGCGCCCACGGGTCGAGGCTACTGGATCGTGTTGATCGTGTTCGGCGTGCTCAACTTGCTGACGTTGATGTTGTTTGCCGGCAACCTCACGACGATGATCGACTTTGCCACGATCTTCACGTTCGTGGTGACGCCGGTGCTGGGGTATCTCAACTTGAAGGCGGTGACCTCGGAGGATGTTCCAGAGGAGCACAGGCCGGGGCGAGGGATGTTGGTGTTGACGTACTTGGGGCTGCTGGTGTTGGGTGTGACGACGGTAGTGTATTTGGTGTCGCGGTTCGGGTAAGAATCCTTTATACAGAAGGTCGGGAGGCCCACTACAAGGAGGAGGAGATGGCAACAACCCAACAGGCGGCCCGATGGGCCGTGTGCATGGTCGCTGCATTGCTTGTGTTCGGCGAATCCACCGATGCCCAAACACCAACCGGCACTCGCTGGTGGCCGTCCGAGTGGGGGCCGGATGACCAGCGCGGCGCCGCCAACCGGATCACCCCGGCCAAGGTCCTCGAGGCCATCGGCCTTATTAAGGAAGGAGAGATTTACCGGCTGGGGCGGGTATACGAGGTCGGCATACCCCTGTTCGGCAACAGGCACTACAGCCTCACGATGCCGGGTTTGCCCACCGGGGGACCCATGGGCACGGGGCAGATCGTCTACAACGACGAGATGGTGAGCGGCGAGTTGGGGCAGATCGGGACCCAATTCGACGGCCTGGGCCACATCGGCACCCGTGTCGATGGGGAAGATGTCTTCTACAACGGATTCAAGCTCTCCGAGTTCGGCGACACCTATGGCCTCACCAAGATCGGTGTGGAGAACGTGGGGGCGATCTTCACGCGCGGCGTCTTGCTCGACGTGGCGAGTTACAGGGGCGTCGAGCGGCTGGCTCCCAACTACATCATCACCATCGCCGACATCGAGGGGACGCTCCAGAGACAGAACGTGGACATCCGGGAAGGCGACGTGGTGCTCTTCCACACGGGACACGGTGCGCTTTGGATGGAAGACAACGCGGCCTACGTGGGCGACAACCCGGGCCCGGGCGTGACCGCCGTCAAATGGCTCGTCGAGCAGAAGATCGTCATGACCGGAGCCGACAACTGGGCGGTGGAAGCGGTTCCCGGCGAGAATCCGGACCGGCCATTCGAAGGACACCAGTGGCTCATGAACCGCAACGGCGTCTACAACATCGAGAATCTGGATCTCTCGGCGTTGGCGGCGGACGGCGTGTACGAGTTCGCCTTCGTGTACATTCCCGTCCCGTTCAAGGGAGCCACCGGTTCTCCCGGGAGTCCGATCGCGATTCGCTAGCGGCTAGGTGTCGTTGTTGTCGACGGCGAGGCTGATGAGGGTCTGGCCTGCCTTCACCGGCACCTTGCCCTGTGCTTCGAGAACCAGGATTCTGCCGGCCTCGGTCACGACGAAGAGGGGGAGGGCAGCTCCCCGGTAGTGCTCGACAAACTCGTCGAACCCGAATTCGTCGGTCAGTCCCGTCCGCTTGACGGTGGCGCCTTGCGCAAATCGCTTGCTGATCTCGGCGTGCGTTGCCACCGTGTCGAACAGCAACCGCCCCTGGAGGTGCGACGGCATCTCCGTGAGTCGTCCTCCCGCGTCTGCGCGCTCTGGAGCAAGCTGATACACGTTGGATCGCTCGAAGACGTCGCTTGCGTGAACCGTCGCCAGGGAATTCACCTCGTCATTGGGGGTCAGCGCCAGAAACCGTCCGATCCCGTCCAGCTCCAGGTCCTCGAACGCGTATTCTGCCAGAATATTCTCGTACTTCGCATCGAGACCCTCTTGTCGCGCCCGGGCGACGTTCTTCCAGTTGGCATCCACCAGCGTCACCTCCACCCCTTCAGCCTTCAACACCCGCGCCACCGCCCGAACCCAGCTACCGGCGCCGAGGAGCAGCATGCCCTGCGGGTTGGGTGTCGCCACCTCGAGCCACCGTGCGACGCGCCCCGCTCCGAGCCCGTAGAGCGCCACGGTCCCGACAATGACGAGGAACATCACCGGAGCGAGCTTCTCCGCTCCGGGGTAGCCAAGCTCTATCAACTCCAACGAAAAGATCGACGCCACCGCGGCGGCGACGATTCCCCGCGGCGCCATGAACCCCAAGAAGATTCGCTCGCGCCACGTGAGAAACGTGCCGATGGTGGACAGCGCGACCGACGCGGGCCGTATCACCAGTATCAGGGCCGCAAGAAACAACAGACTGCCGGGATCCGAGTAGGCCGGGTCGCTGATGGGGAGACGCGCGGCAAGAATCACGAACAGCGCCGAGATGAGCAGCACGCGGAGGTTCTCTTTGAACTCGACGATGTGCCGTACGGTGACGACGTTCTGGCTGGCCAGGGCGCTCCCCATCACCGTCACGGCGAGCAGCCCTGACTCGGACAGCACGAGATCCGACAACGAGAACACCACCATCACGACGGCCAACGTCACGGGGCTTTGGAGAAAGTCGGGTACCCAGTAGCGCTTGAGCAGCAGCACGATCAGGCCCGCGCCGGCGAGCCCCAACGCGCCCCCAGCGCCCAACGCCTTCAACACACCCAGCGCGGCGGCCGAGACTCCCTCCTGCCCTTCCCCGGCGACGATCGCATCGAAGACCAACACCGCGAGGATCGCGCCAATGGGATCGTTGACGATCCCTTCCCAGCGGATCGCCGAGCCGAGTTTGGCGGTGGGGCGAATGTGTCGCAGCAGCGGTATGATGACCGTCGGACCGGTGACGACGAGGATCGCCCCGATCAACGCCGACAGTGGCAGATCGAAGCCGAGGAGGAAGTGGGCCGCCACGGCCGACAACGACCACGTCGCCACGACGCCGATGCTGGCCAGGTTGCGCACCACCCGGCCGATCTTGGCCAGTTCGGCGATGTCGAGACTGAGTCCGCCCTCGAAGAGAATGATCGCCACCGAGAGCGAGACGATGGGGAAGAGCGCTTCCCCGAGCAAAGCGTCGGGGTTGATCCATCCGGTGGCCGAGCCCGCCACAAAGCCCGCCAGCAACAGCAGGAAGATGGCCGGCAATCGCAACCGCCACGACAACCACTGCGCCGCAATGCCGATCACGATGATGGCAGCGAGGCCGATGAGGGGATGTTCCACTATGGGCGTATCACATCGGGTGAATGAGAGAGCACGAGAACGATCTCCCGCTGCGGCAACGTCGCGGCCGAAAAGATCTTCACATGACCGGCCAGGCGCTCCACGTTGGACCTTCCCTCCAGCCAGGGGTCGATGGGGCCGAGATCCTCCGGATTGTCGGGAGACGTTTCGAGGTCCGGGTGTCGGTAGTGCATGGGGATCAACACCCGGGGGTGCACCGCCGTCAGGTTCGCCTCGGTGTCCTCTGCCGACAGGATGTGGTATTCGGAGTCGGCCGGCATCATCAGGATGTCGACGCGCCCGAGCGCCAGGACGTTGGCCTCCGTGAGGGGTCCGTTGTCTCCCACGTGGGCGATCCGCAACCCCGCCACCTCCAGCACAAAGAGGGTGTTGGTCTGACCGAACTCCTTGCCGTAGGGATCGGCGTGTTTGCCCTCAATGCCACGGATGGTGATGTCGCCCACCGTGTACGATCCCGAATCGCGAATGACCTCAACGTCCGTGTCCCAGGGAAACGCCCGTCCCATCCGATCGCCGGCATCGTGGTCGTAGTGCGGGTGCGTTATGAGAACGGCGTCGGCTGCGAGGCTGTCGGGAAAGTCGTACCCCAACCAGACACGATCTGCAAACGGGTCGATGATGACCTGTGTGCCGTTGGGCGAGTGGATGCGGAACGCCGCGTGGGCGATGTACTCAATGATCACCTGACCCGGCACCGCATCCGACCCCGCAGGACTCAAGCGAATGTCCCGATCGGGTCGCGCCTCCTCACATGCAGCTAAGGTCAGGCAGATCACCGGAATGAACACTGCCACTCCGCCCCTGAATTTTCTGTCGCTCCTCATGGACCCTCAGGTGGTGTGGGAGCCGCGCTGGCGAGTGCATAATAATGCGCTGAAACCTTCCATGACCAGCCGGGTACCGCCGAATAGGTCTGTTCGCCGGAGCAGTGCCGATGTATTCCACCTGCCTCTTCTGCCTCAAGGACCTGGAGACCAACCAGGTCATCGAGACCTTCCCGATCGGAAGGCGCCTCGCCTTCGACGGTGCCCGGGGGCGCCTCTGGGTCGTCTGCCTCCAGTGCAATCGGTGGAACCTTTCACCCCTAGACGAGCGCCTGGATGTCATCGAAGAGTGCGAACGTCTGTTCGTGGACACCCACCTTCGATTCTCCACGGAACACATTGGCCTGGCGCGCCTCAAGGAGGGCCTGGAACTCGTGCGGATTGGGGATCCCAAGCTCCCGGAGTTCGCCGCCTGGCGGTATGGAGATCTCGTCATCAAGCGGCGGCGCGCCAACCTGCTGAGGGCGGGCATCGAGGTGATTCGGCTTGGCGTGTACCAACACCCCTTCGGCGCCCAGGTGTTACTGGGCTCTCCCAACAAGATCGTGGCCCGCATCCCAACCGATGCCGGCGACGCGCGGTGGGGCGATCCCCACCGACGCCGGGCTGCCGTGCGGGACACGATAAAGGTGCGTCTCGGAAACCTCCCGTGGCTCCAGCTCATTCGACAAGGACCGGACGGCTGGGCGGTCGGCGTCCGCGATGAGTTCGATCGGCCCTACCGTCTACACGGCGAGGATGCCGTTCATGCCGTGGGCCTCCTGGTGCCGTACCTCAACCGCTACGCCGGGACGAAACACGCGGTGGATGAGGCCGTGGACATGCTGGAGGCCGCAGTGGACCCGCTGCGATTCTTCAACCGGGCGGCGCTCTCAGCCGCTAGCAAGCCCGCCGCGAGGATCGCCAAGCTCCCCGAGGCCAAACGGCTCGCACTGGAAATGGCGGCCCATGAAGAGACGGAGCAACGCGCGCTCGAGGGTGAGTTGGCCAGGTTGGAGGCGGCGTGGCGGGAAGCGGAAGAGCTGGCGGCGATCGCCGACAACCTCCTCGTGCCGGAAACCACCGAGGATTTCATCCGAGAGCACCGAATTCAGACGTAGTCCCTACTTGAACCCGTCCTCGTAGAGTTCCGCCAGCTTCTTGAGTGTGTTGGTGTAGTCGCCGGTCTCCTCCGCCACCTGCAACGCGGCGACCATTTCCGGGGACACGAGCGCGGAGCCGGAAAACGTGGCGGCCAGCGGCTGGCTCCGGAGTTGCGGTCTCGGTATCCGCGCCACGTACCCTGCAAGCTCTCGGCTGCCGGTGGCGTCGACCGCGAGCTGTACCACGCGATCCAACGAGAGGCCGGCCTCCACACCCACGGCCATGGCCCGACAGAGCCGGGCCAACACGATTTTGGGCCGATTGCGGTACGATCTGGCCGCCGCAGCCAACAGGGCGCCGCCCGCCGCCAGCGCAACGACCAGGCTCGTGGTCACCGTCAGCGCATACGCCGCCGCGTTGCCGAAGAAGAGCACCGGGAACGGCGCGATGAAGATTGCGCCAATGGCGTTCATCATGGGATACGCCATCTTCTTCTTCACCCAGAGGGTCATCCGATGCTCGTTCTGAAAGTATGTCCCCAGAAGCTGAAGGATTTCTTCCAGGCCGCCCGCCTCCTCCCCGAGCTCCAGCAACGCCGCCTCGAAGGGAACGAAGAGATCCGGTCTCGCCTTGATCGGCGTGGCGAGCCCTTCTCGCTGCTGGGCGGCTCGTAGCAAATGACGGCGCATTCGCGCCACCGTGGGCGAGCGGCGAAACTCTCCCGCGGTGGAAAGCACCCTCTCGTGCGAGAGCCCCGCCCGATACCCCGCGTGCCACATGCGATACAGCTCTGATTTGTATCGTGCGACATCCAGCTCGTTCCAAGCGCGCATGACGGAGTGGGCCATGAGTCCTCGAGTGCTCGTTGTCAGGCGGTTCTGTGAAACTTAGAACACGAGCGTTCCGTCTTCCATAGAGACCCATATATTCCCACTATGAGACTTCGCGCCATTCTCCTCTCTGCTACCATCCTCGCCTCCCTCGCCCCCGAGGAGGCCACGCCACAGGGCGTCGGTGACGAGGCTCGAGTGAAGTGGTTGGCGGATCACACCGTGCCGGTTGTCGACATACGCCCGGGGTCCGACGACTTCGCAGACCTCGAGCCGTTCAGACGCGCCGTCGGGAACGCTCGGATCGTCATGCTGGGCGAGCAGTCCCACGGTGACGGGGCCACCTTCCTGGCAAAAACACGCCTCATCGAGTTCCTGCACCAGCAGATGGAATTCGACGTGCTCGTGTTCGAGAGCGGGCTGTACGACTGCCGCAAGGCGTGGAGCCTCATGCAACACGGCGAGGATGCCAAGACCGCCGCCGGCAGATGCCTCTTCGACGTGTGGTCCAACAGCCAGGAGGTTCAGCCGCTCCTGGATTACGTCGGCGCGGCATCCCGCACGGACCGGCCCCTGGAGCTCGCGGGATTCGACATGCAGCCCAACGGATCGGCTTCTCGGGATTTCTTCGTGTCGGACCTGCGGGAGTTCGTGACGCGCCACGATCCCGCCCTTGCGGCGGACACCGTGTTCGCGACGGTCGCCGGCACGATCGAGATGCTCTTCACCAACCCGATGCAGTGGCGATCACTCCCTGCAGAGGAACGGGCCGCCTTCCATCACACCGTGGGAACCGTGCGCGAGCGTCTGATGGCAGGAGGGACTCCTGGCGACACGGCGGCGTTCTGGGCACAACAGCTGAAGAGTATAGGGCAGTTCTTCGAGTTCGCCTGGGAACTCAATCCGCAGCAGATCGACCCGAACATTGCCAACATGCGGGACGCGCAGATGGCCGACAACCTGACTTGGTTGGCCACCCAACAGTATCCCACCCGCCGACTCATCGTGTGGGGCGCCACTTCGCACCTCACGCGGAACCGCCAGACGATCGAGAACAACGGCGCCCCCAACATGATTCCCATGGGGCACCACCTGCTCGAGACGTTAGGTGACGACGTGTACACGGTCATGTTCACGTCGTATGCCGGGCAGATGGGCTTGGCGCGAGAGGGAGAGCGTGGCGCGCCGCAGGAGATCGGCGACGCCGCGTCCGGGAGCCTCGAGGATCTGTTCCATCGTACGGGGAACGAGTACGCGTTCCTCGATCTGCGACGTATTCCTGTTGGCGGCGAGTGGTTGAGCAATCCGCTGTTGAGTCGTCCTATGGGTCACTCGCCGATGACGGCCGACTGGACCCGTGTCGCCGACGCCGTGTTCTTCATCCGGGAGATGACGCCAAGCACGGTGGCCCGATAGCGTGAGCTTGCCGAGATTATCGATACTCGATACGGCCGCAACCGCTCAGAAGCGCAACTGGAACTCGATCTGCCCGATGACGCTGCCGTGGTTGCTGCCTACTGCGAAGTCGAAGGTGTTGACCCGCTCATAACCAACCGTTGCCTTGACGAGAAACGTCTCCTGTAGCGGACGATGGGTCCATGAACCGACGACGCGGTAGCGTCGCTCCTGAGGAAGAGACTGGGTTTTGGCCGTCCTGTCCCGACCGGTGGTCTCGTACACGTCGTGGCTTCGGCCCTCGTAGGCCCCGTGGAGCGAGAGTACGTCCGTTCCCGTGGCGTCCCAGTTCAGCTCCACATACCCCGCCTGACCCTCGGGGCCCAGAATGCTTCCCCAGAGAAACTGGTCGAACGTGAAACCGGTGCGGAACTGGCTGTGTCGAAAATAGCGCACTCCGGTGTTTTGGTACTCGAACGAGAAATCCAGGCGTCCCTCACGGTCTATTCGTGGAGCGTACACTCCAGCGAGATATCCAGCGTCCTGCCCCAGCCACTTGCCGAAATCCGACGGCGACACGTCATCAAACACCACTTCGCCGTAGAGTTGTAAGCCCCTGGCACCCGGCACCCAGAGGCGAAACTCCCCCCCACCGATCTTGTTCGAAAAGAACACGTCGGCATCGGTGATGAAGAGGTCGACAATGAAGAGGTGATCGGTCAGGCGGTCTCCGAAGGACGCCTCTGGTGCTCCCTCCCCCCCGGCCTCGACGATGAAGCTGGCCGCCAATTCGAGCCATGTTGTCGGCTGAAAACTCACCTTGTAACCGAAAACGTACGAGTTCACGAAATGACGGTCCCGGTCCGCCACCGTGGTTGCCAGGAATACCGTGCCCTTGGTGGGTCCGAGGTAGCGAAAAATCCATGGAGGCACCCAGGGCTCATTCGTGAGCTTGACCATGTCGAACCCGCGTGCGTTCCCCGACAGGATCATGCCGGCGTGGCGGCCCTGGCCCCATACCATGTTCGAACGCCCGGCTTGCAGGGAAAACATACCGAACGCCAACTTGCCGTAGGCTTCCTGGACGGTCACATCGTTGACGTTCTCCGCGGTCCCCCGTGCTTCCGAAAGCTGGACGCGCGGACGGGCGTACACCGCCGCCCGATCAGAAAAGCGCGCCCAGTGCACGGTTTCCAACCCCCCGGTGATACCATCGACGAGGCGCCGGCCTTGCCGGTATCCCAACAATGGATTGATCACCGCATCGACGGCGCCGAGGTGCTCTCGGACCAAACGCGGAGGGCTCCTTGCACCTGTGAGTTGCATCGACGCTTGCTCGATGCCTCGATACTCCGTTGGCAGCTCGAGCTCCGACGCGAAACGCAGCTCCAGCCGTTCGACGATACCCCGAACGTACTCCGTGTGACTTGCATCGAGCCGACTCCGCGCCTGCCGGGCAAAGCGCGCAAAGTCGAGGCGCGTATATGGTCGCTGCCCAACGATCGTGGGATCCACCAGTTCGAACGATTGCAGCTTCTCCAGATCGCGGTAGGCAAGATCCACAGTCGAGACGTCCACGGACACCTGACCGCCAGTGGGAAGCGGCAGCACCGCGCATGCGAGAAGGCACGCTCCGAGACAACGGAGGGTTTTCACAGTAGACATCAACCGGAAAGTATCGACTGCCAACATCGGCAGATAGAGAGCATGCGTCTTACACCGTTAAGAACCACTTAGGTTCCAACCATCATAAGAATCGACTCACCCGCAGACCGAGAGTGGTGTCCCGGCGTGGGGCATGCCGTGGCTCCCGCCCGCTCGCACCGCCGAAAACCCAAACCTCCAGTGTTGCGGTGAATGCGTCGGTCAATCGTCTGGTGGCTTGAATGTTGAGGAAACGGTTGCCGGTCTTGCGATCGATGTAGCCGCCCGCTGAGATCGCGCCATCCTGCGTGAGGAGCCGTGCCCCGAGATACACATCGTCCTGAAGCGACGTTGTCGCCCGGTCGCCTCGACTGTCGTAGACGTACTCCGCAAGCACACTGAGGTAATCGGCAAACGCGTATTCTACACCACCGGCCAACGCGCTGTGGCGTCCCGCTGCAGCGGTCTGTCTCGCGCCCTCGAGTTTCCAGAGCCACCGTCCCGTTGTGAGCTGGAGGTCGACGCTCGTGCGACGGATGAGATCGTAATGGGGAACCCACACCGCCTGGCCCAGGCCGTTGCCGCCCAGGACGAATCGCGGCTCGCGACTCGTACCTCGAAAGTGCGCCAACCCGATGTCCCACGCACCCACCGTGTGGGTCCACCGGACGGCCGCATCCAGGTGGCCCGTTTCGGCCGCCGATTCAAACGTTGCATCGTCGGCGTCAACGGGGAGTGGTGACCAGAGCCGGCCGGCCTGTCCCGCAAACGGTCGCGTCCTGAAGCCGGTCAACAGGAACGCCTCCACCACGCCCCAACGCCTTGTCCACGTGAGATGCACCATCGGTTGGCCGAGCTTGACGTACCCTTCGGCACCTGCCACGACCTCGCGCTGATTGAGCACGTCAATGACGTGGCGGGATTCGGCCACACCCCAGAACAGCTCCCGCATGCCAACGGCAAGCTCCCAGTCCCGCCACCGGCCCTGCCAGCTCAGGTCGCGGAAATCGAGCCGGGTTCTGTTGGGATCCACCGGGTCCCAGCGGAAGAAAGGCGCCACCGTCAGGAACTGCCTCCCCCGATCCCAATCCACCGTCCTCTCGAGCCGAAAGGCAACGGCGGTCTCGTAGCGACTCACACCGACGCCGTGGGCCGCGCCGGAAAATGCCCGCCCCTCCACCACGACGGCGCCGCGCCACTGGGCCTCGAGCGGCACCGGCACACGTCCCAGGGTTGTGGTGACCAACAACGGAAGCCACAGAAGGGCGTGCTTCATCTCACCCGACTCAGCCGGTTGCGATCGAAATCCCCCTCGCGCAATCCCACGCCGAATCGGTAGTCGCGCCACCGCAACGTAGTGCTCTTCCCGGTCTGGTGGTTCACCATGCGCATCTCGTCCGGCCGCCAATACGCCTCCGCATACCGCCGGTAGCCACGGAGCTCCAGACTCTTCAAGAGTGCATTGCTCCTGTCGTAGTAGTCGATCTTGAGGACCCGGTACTCTTCCGAGTCGAACCACACGACCTGTCGTGCATATCCCGACTTCGGGTCCGTTGGAATGCGCTCCACGGCCAACGCACTCCGTCCAGCGACACTGTCATTCTGCAGAAAGCGATAGGTGTACTTGCCCAACTCCTGTGAGCCGATGTCCTCATAAGCGAATTCACTTCCCATGAATGAACTGGCTTGATTCCCCGACGCGATCCGCTTCACTCTTCGCAGGGCGGGGAGGTAGAGCCATTGATCGTCCGCACCGGTCGGGTGGCCCAGCGTCAGGAGCGCCGTGCCCTCGAGGTCTCGGGGTTGGTCGAACACCAGGATGGTCCTGTTCCCGTCACCCTCCACCTCGAGCGTCTTGATCCGCATGACCCGGGTGTGCTCCCGGCCATTCCGGCTTCGCAACGTCATCGTCAATTCCGCCGTGATGTCGCGATACCCCGAGTCGCGGCGATCGGCCTCTGCGGCGATCTCGAGCCCGCGCACCTCGGGGTCCTGCGCCACCACCGTGAGGGGAACGCACGTCCCTACTATTGCCAGCACAGTCCACCACCGGCTCCGAAGGGGTGAAACCATTCAGACCTCCTGCAGCTGCGCCGCGACGGGTTTGCAGTGTTCAACCCTGCGCCACGCAAGCGAGATAAAGGAAGGGAAGAGGAAGAGGTCTGCGGCGACGGCGGTGACAGCGCTCACGGCCGTCATCAAACCGACCAGGAACATCACCTCAAACTCGGCGAACATGAGCAACGAGAAGCCGCTGGCAACGACGATGGTGGTCTTCAGAATGGCAGGTCCGGTTTCAGTGATGCTCTGGTGCAGCGCCGCCTCCAACGGGAACCCCTGCCGGATGGCCCGTCTGAACCGGCCCAGCAAGTGAATCGTGTCGTCGACCGCCAGCCCGAACGCGATGGAGAAAACGAGTATCGTCGAAGGCTTCAAGTCGAAGCCACCCAGCTTCATCGCCCCTAGAAGGACCACTAGTGGGAACAGGTTGGGGACGAGAGCCACCATCCCGTACCGCAACGAGCGGAACATGTACACCATGACGCCGGTGATGAGGATCAGGGCTACCAGTAGACTCGGTCCGAAGCTCTTGAGGAGGTGCGCCGTGAATTCCTGGAGGAGCTTGGCCGTTCCGGTGGACACAGCGGTCCCGACCGGCGGTGGGTGCTGCTCCAGGTATCGATCCACTCGTTGGAGGAACGGCACCAGCACTCCGGAACCCGCGTCCCGTACCGCGACGATCACCTGGGCTTCTCCATCCAACTCGCGATACACGTCCTCCACAAATTCCGGATCGTGCAGTCCGGCGAGGAACAGTAGCTGGCTCGCTTCCGCGACAGTGGCCGGGAGGAGTCGATCTCCGGCTTCCCCGTCCAGGGCGGCCTGGCGCAACTGCTTGAGATAATCGGGCAACGCCACCGTGCTGATCACGACGGAGTCCTGCTCGACGAACGCCTGGAAGCTTTCCATCCACCGCAGAGCATCGGGGTGGTGCAAGACCTCCTCGTCGGTTTGCCGCAGAAACACATTCACCTGAAACAGCCCGAAGCCCTTCGCCTCGACCCACCGCAGATCTCGAATCAGTCCCGACGTCTCCTTGAGATCGTCCACGAGAAACGTATTGACGCGAAGCTTCGTCCCCAGGACGAGTGCGGTGACGGCGACGACGGCGAAGGACCCCACCACCCATCTCGACGGTCGCATCCCCAGTCCGGCTGCGGCATCGACGATGCGTCGCATCCAGCGTGGGGTCACTGACCGGTCATCCCCAGCCTCCAGCGCCGAGTAACTCAGCAACACCGGAAGGAGTGTCACGCTGAACACGAATGTCAGGAGAATGGCGATGGCCGTGAACAGGCCGAACTCCACCACGATGCCGATGCGCGTCCCCATCAGGCTGGCAAACCCGATGGCCGTCGTAAGCGACGTGTAGAAGCACGGTGTCGCCAGTTCTGTGAACGCACCTGCAACCGCTTCGTCCGGCGGCGCGGTGCGCCGCGCACGGCGGTAATGCGCGAGGAAGTGGATCGAATCGCTCACCCCGACCACGAGCACGATGATGGGGACGAAGATGGTCAGGACGGTGATGGGCTTCCCGGCAAAGCCCATCAGACCCACCGTGCAGAAATACGCCGGGAGCATCGCGGTCAGGCACAATACCACCTGCCCGACGCGGCGGAAGAAGAAGAACAGCAGACCAAAGAACACCGGCATCCCTGCCGCCAGCAGCAACACCTGATCGCCCTGTAGCAGCTTCGGTAGGCGGGATCGCACGACCGGAATGCCCCCCAGCACGAGGGTGCCTTCCTGCAGATCGAGGGCCGCAAGTCGCTCGACGAGCGTCTCCTCCACCTCCCGGCGGCGGCGATCGTCGTTTTCGTCTTGGCTCAGATAGCCGTGCAGCCCGAGGACACTCTGCTCCTCGTTCCACAGGTACCCGCTGAACAGCCGGTCATCGCGGTGCCGTTGGAGGGCTCGGCGGACCTGCTCATCCGTCAACCGGCTGCCCTCGACGAGGGGACGAATGTGGAGGGCCGGCTCTCCATCCACCTCCACGACCTCCGCCACCTCGACACTTCCCAGCCAGTGGACGTCCTGGAGCCCGACGCCCTCGAAGACCCGGGCCGCGGCTTCCAGCACGGCGTACGAGGCCGCGTCGGGCGCCGCCGGGCCCTGCCAGAACAGGGAGAATCGCGCGTCCTCCTTGGGGAAGCTCTCCCTGTAGCGTTCATACGTGTTGCGCTCGGGACCCCATGCCGGGAAGAACTGCTCGACGGTGTAGTCGATCCGCACCCGGAGCGCCCCCATCGCAGCCGCGACCAGCACGGACCCGGACAGGGCCAGTACCAAGGGCCGGTGTGAAACGAGCCAGCGGAAGTAGCGGTTCGACGTGGATTGCATAGCGAATTCGGCGCCTGGGCGTCCGGCGGATTTCTCCATGGCGAACAAGGTGCAGCGGCGCCGTCAAGGCGGTGTCAAGCACAGCAAGCCCAGCAAAACCGGGCGGTTCCGAGGTGGCGGCCGGCTGCCTGGCGCGGGGTGGCGCCAATCGTTATGGTCACGCGACAGCCGGCGCCGCCCGGCCACAGCCCATCACCCACGCTCGAGACGACTCATGATCGGTATCACACGCACGACCTGGCGGTCCACGCTTGCCGGGGTGACCCTGGCCGCCGTCCTGACCGCGACTCCCATGGCGGCGCTGAATGCCCAGGGCCGGATCACGACCCCCCAGGACCAGTTCGGCTTCAACATCGGCGACGACTATCACTTGGCCAACTACACCCAGCTCGTGGAGTACTGGCAGAAGCTCGAGCGCGAATCCCCGCGGATGGTCTTGCAGGAGATGGGGACGACCGCGGAGGGCCGGCCGCAGCTCATGGCCATCATCACGTCGCCTGAAAACCATCGGAACCTGGACCGCTACAAGGGAATCGCACGACAGCTGGCCCTGGCCGAAGGTTTGACCGACGAGCAGGCCCGGGAGCTGGCCCGGGAAGGCAAGGCCGTGGTGTGGATCGACGGAGGACTTCACGCCACCGAGGTGCTGGGGGCACACCAGTTGATGGAGATGGTCTATCAGATGGTGAGTCGGACCGATCGGGAGACGATGCGGTTGCTCGACGACATCATCCTGTTGGCGGCACACGCCAACCCCGACGGCATGGAGTTGGTGTCTGACTGGTACATGCGGGAGCCGGACCCGACCCGGCGGCGCAGCAGCGGGATCCCGCGCCTCTACCAGAAGTACATCGGCCACGACAACAACAGGGACTCGTACCTGGTGAGCCAGCCCGAAACCGAGAACATGTCCCGCATCATGTTTCGGGAGTGGTATCCCCAACTCATGTACAACCACCATCAGACGGGACCGGCGGGAACCGTGATGTTTGCGCCACCGTTCCGTGATCCCTTCAACTACAACTTCGACCCGTTGATCCCCCTGGGCATCGAGGCGGTCGGCACGGCGATCCACTCCAGGCTCGTGGCCGAGGGCAAAGGGGGATCCACCATGCGATCGGGGGCGAGCTACTCGACGTGGTTCAACGGCAACGTGAGAACCGTCGGATATTTCCACAACCAGATCGGCATCCTGACCGAAACCATCGGCAACCCGACGCCGATGCGTATCCCGTTCCTGCCCCAGCGACAACTTCCCAACGGTGACCTACCGGCCCCCATCGAGCCGCAGGAGTGGCATTTCAGGCAGTCGATCGATTATTCCATCACCGCCAACCGGGCCATCATGGACTACGCCTCCCGGAATCGGGAGACCATGCTGTACAACCGCTACCTCATGGGCAAGAACTCCATCGAGCGGGGCAGCCGCGACAGTTGGACGATTCACCCCAAAGTGATCGATGCCGTCAACGAAGCCGTGGCGGCGAGCCAGCAGGGCGCGCAGCAGGCACAGGCGCAGATGTTCCGGCGGTTCCGCGGCGTGTCCGATGAGTACTTCGACATGCTGCGCCTCCCCGAGAACAGGGACCCCCGCGGGTTCATTCTCTCGGCGGACCAGGCCGACTTCCCCACTGCCGTGAAGTTCCTGAACGCGTTGATCAAGAGCGGCATCGCCGTGCACCGCGCAACGGGTGACTTCGAGGTCGCCGGGACGTCGTATCCCGCCGGATCGTACGTCGTGAAGGCGGCGCAGGCGTTCCGGCCCCACGTCCTCGACATGTTCGAACCGCAGGACCACCCCAACGACTTCGAGTACGAGGGCGGTCCGCCCAGGCCGCCGTACGACAACGCCGGCTACACGCTGGCGTACAGCATGGGCGTGGAGTTCGACCGGATCCTCGAGGACTTCGACGGTCCCTTCGAGCAGATCGAGGGCTTTGCTACGCCGCTGGCGGGCCGCGTCACCAACGTGCAAGACGCGGCGGGGTTCCTGATGAGTCACGAGGTGAACGACGCGGCCATCGTCACCAACCGTCTGCACGCAGACAACCAGGAGGTGTATTGGCTGGCGGCGCCGTTCTCGGCGAACCGTACGACCTATCCCGCTGGGACGATCTACATTCCCGCCAACTCGTCCACTCGAGGACAACTCGAGGCGATGGCAGCCGAGCTCGGGGTGGACTTCGACGGCGTGCCGTTTGCCCCCACGGGCAATGCCTTGCGTGTACGCCCGGTGCGTATTGGGCTGTGGGACCGGTACGGCGGCTCCATGCCGTCAGGGTGGACGCGGTGGCTGCTGGAGCAGTTCGAGTTCCCCTTCGAGCTGGTGTATCCCCAGGAACTCGACGCCGGGAACCTGAACCGGACCTACGACGTGTTGGTGTTCGTGGACGGCGCCATTCCGGGCGGAAGTGGGGGAGGGAGATTCCGAGGAGGGTTTGGTGGCGGCGGCCCAGACCCCTCGAGCATTCCCGAGGAGTACCGCGGCTGGCTCGGTAATGTCTCCACCGACCGAACCGTTCCGGAACTCATCGAATTCATGAATCAGGGCGGCACGCTGGTCGCCATCGGCAGCTCCAACTCCATGGTGCAACACGCGGAGCTGCCCCTCACGAATCACATCGTCGACGGGCTGGGACAGCCGTTGTCCCGCAACGATTACTACGTCCCCACCTCGGTGCTCCAAGTACGGGTCGACAACACTCGGCCGCTGGCGTACGGCGTCAAGGACCGGGTGGACGTGATGTTCTCGAACAGCCCGGTCTTCCGGCTGCGTCCGGAAGCGTACGTGGAAGGTGTGCGTCCGGTGGCGTGGTTCGACAGCGACGCGCCGCTGCGAAGCGGTTGGGCATGGGGGCAGCATCACCTCAACGGCGGCGTCACCATCGCGGACGCGAAGGTGGGCCAGGGGAATCTGTTCATCCTGGGACCCGAAGTGCTGTTCCGGGGCCAGCCCCATGGCACATTCAAGTTCTTCTTCAACGGGATCTACCTGTCCGGCGCCACCGAGGCGCAGCTAGGCGGTGGCGAGTGAGATATGGCCATCACCGACAGCGACACTTCAAAACAGATGACCTAGTCCCATGTAGGTCTGCACGCCCGCCTCGCTGCCGTGGGCGACGTCGATTGCCACGATAAAGGCGTCGCCCATGCTCCAACGGATCCCCCCGCCCTTCCCCCAATGGAGACCTGCGCCGGCGTCGGTTCCGGCATCGTCCCACACCCGTCCCGCGTCCACGAACGCCACGCCACCTATACGCCACGGCTGCCCGATGCCGGGGAACTGCACCCCACGCCACCGCAGCTCCATGTTCGACAGCACGCGCGAAATTCCGATGTAACGGGCGCGGAACACGCCACGCACCGACTGCGCGCCTCCGACGCCCTCGAAATCCTTGAACGACGACGCCAGATCGGGCAGCATGGCGACGGGCATCGTGCCGAAGACGTGCTCGCCGAGCACCCGGCCCGCCAGTGTGACGCTCGAGGTCAGGGACACATAACCCCGCGCCGCGGCGGTGAGACGGGTGAAGTCGTCCTCGCTGCCCAGGGCGTCCAGCCCCTGCCACACCAGCGCTTCGAGCCAGACGCCCCGGTGCGGGTCCCGCTCATAATCCCGCGTGTCGAAGACGACGCCGAGCCTCGGCCCGATGGACGCCGCGGAAAGATGCGAGGCCGGGATTGCGCCCGCGTCCAGATCCTCGCCGAACTTGGTGTCCGGGCCGCTGCTCTCGCTCGTGTTGTGATACGCCGCGAATCCGCCGACCAGTCGCACATTGGGCCGCACGCGCCACTGCATGCGCGCCGCGAAGACCCAGCGGTCTCGGCCGTAGGCGTAGAATTTGGGAGTGACGTCCTCACCCACCAGCGTGGGGTCGTAGTCGGACGCGTTTCCCAGACCGTAATAGGGAACGCAGCACTCGTTCGTGTATCCCGTGCCCAGCGAGAACCTCCACGCGCCCCCAAAGACAAACGGCGCGTCCACAAACACAAACACATCGCGACGCCCGTTCGTCGTGAAGAAGACCGAGGGCTCCAGCGCCCACTTGTACAGGTTGCGGCCCTCGACGTAGCGATAGATGCCGGCAACGGCGCCGTACCCGAATCCCTCATCCGAGTCGTAGTTGATGGCGGGGAGTCCGGTCACCTGGAGGCCCGGGCGGAAACCTTCCTGGGCGCGGGCGCCGCCCGTCCAGGCCAGGAGCGGGAGAAGCAGGAATGTTGTGCGGCCCATGGGGATGGTCCGGTCGCCCGTTCGTGTGAGTCATTTCGGATCGGAGCGGCCGCAGGCTCCGTCTGCTACGTACTACGTCTCCAGAACAAGTACGCGGGGACGCCAAGGCCGATCAACCCCGATCCCAACAAGGCGTTGCCGGGATTCGAGGCAATCGAGCTCAGCACCACGTAGGCGGCGGCCACCACAAAGAGCCCGGGTATCCACGGATACGCCGGCGTCTTGAATCGGATTTCCTCGCCCCGACGTCGAAAGATGAAGACGGTCGCACCCGCCAGGCCGAAGAAGATCCAATCCCCGAACACCACATAGTCCAGCAGTTGACCGTAGGTTCCGCTCAGCGTCAGCACAGACGCCCACACCGCCTGAAACACGATGGCCGCCGTGGGAGTCCGATGCCGGGGATGCAGTTCGGCCATGCGTCGGAAGAACACGCCGTCTCTGGCCATGGCTTGATAGACTCTGGGCGAGACCAATATCACCAGGTTCAGAAACCCAAACGTCGACGCCGCAATGCCAGCGGAGATGAACGTCGCTCCCGCAGGACCGAGCAGTGCCCGCATGACGTCCGCGGCCGGCGCCAGGCTCGCCGCCAGGCCGATCACGCCGAGGACCTTTACGTACACCACGTTGGCAAGCACGTACACCAGCACCACCCCCACCACGCCAAGGAGGAGGGCACGTGGCAACGTCCGTTCCGGGTCAACGATCTCCTCGGCGACGTAGTTGGTCTGCTGCCAGCCTCCGTAGGAGAACAGCACGGGAACGAGCGCCACCCCTACCACAGCGGCGAATCCACCGAGCCCCAAGGCGTTGCCCGCCGTTCCTGTGATGGCGGCGTCGGGCTCCCCGCCGGCTACAAACAGACCCACGACGATGAGGACGGCGAGGGCCACCAGCTTCAGCACCGTGAACACGTTCTGCACCACGGCTCCGGTCCGCACACCCAGGTAGTTGCCCGCCGAGAGGAGGAGGATGGCCCCGACGGCGAGGGGGTTGATCCACCGATCACCGAGCCCGGCCAGATCCGCGGCGTATCGGGCAAACGTCACCCCGACGGCCGCGATCGCCCCGGTGCTGATCACCAAGAGCAGCGTCCAACCGTAGAGAAAGGCGGGCAGGGGGCCGAACCCGTCCCGGAGGTACACGTACCCCCCACCGGCCTGGGGCCGGTTGGATCCCAGTTCGGCGAAGCAGAACGCTCCCGCCAGGGCGATCACCCCGCCGATGACCCACACGGCCACCGTGAGGCCGGGGGTCCCGATTCGCTGGGCCACGATCGACGGGTTGAGAAAGATCCCCGCGCCGATGATGCCGCCCATGACGAGCATCGTGCCGTCGAACACCCCGAGCCGCCGGGCGTACGTCGTTGAGCTGCCCCCCTCTTTCACTGGATTTCCTCCCACGAAAGAACCCATACCCTGTCGTAAAGCCCTGTCACCATTGCACCGTTTCTGCTCCCCGGCAACAGGGGTTTCTGAAGATTGCTTCACATTCAATTCATCGCCCCACACTGACACCCATGGGATTTTCCATGACACGGGTGACGTGGGCCAGCTACTTGAGAAAGAGACTCATTTGCATTTACCCAGAGGCAGCGCCGTAGAATCCCAAAGCGTGGGTAGCCCCCAGCGCCGCAAGCAGCGCGCCGAGGAGCGGCACACCACCGTCCTGGTGGGCAACCCCAACGTCGGCAAGAGCGTTCTCTTCAAAAATCTCACCAACCGCTACGTCACGGTCTCCAACTTCCCCGGCACGACCGTCGACATCGCCAGGGCTCAGGCCAACTTCAACGGCCGCGCCATGGAGATCATCGACACCCCGGGTATCAACGACCTCACGCCCCGGGCCGACGACGCCCGGGTGGCGTTGAACCTCCTGGATCAATACCCGGACGGGACCGTCGTGCAGGTGGCCGACGCCAAGAACCTGCGCCGGGCCCTGTTGCTCACGCTGCAGCTCGCAGAGCTCCAGCGCCCGATGATGCTGGTCCTCAACATGGTCGACGAGCTCGAAGAGCGGGGTGGGAAGATCGACACCGAGCGCTTGAGCGAGATCCTCGGCGTGCCGGTGGTGAGCACCGTCGCCATCCGCAACGAAGGGACGCAAGACCTGATCGCCGCATTGCCGGAGGCCCGGAAGCCCACCATTGAGGCCGATGACGACGGCCCCCTCGACGATCTCTACGAGCACAATCGTTCCCTCCTCCGCAAGGTGCACGACATTCTCGGCGAAACCTACGAGATGAGCCAGCCGCAGCACGCCTCCTTCAGCGTCAGGCTCGGCTTCTGGGCGATGCACCCGGTGAAGGGCCTCGCATTCCTGGGGCTGGTGCTGTTCGTCGTAACGTGGTTCGTCGGGCTGTTCGGGGCGGGCACGCTGGTCGACGCGATGGAGGTGCCCCTCTTCCAACAGCGCCTGAGTCCTCTCGCGGTTCGTGGGATCGATGCGGTGTTCCGCTTCCCGCACGCGCACGATGTCGAGCTGATATCCCACACCATGGGGATCCCGCTCACTCCGGTGCACGAGATCACCCTGGGAACCCTCGACAAGGAAGCCATCCTGCCGGCCTACGCGCTGCAGCCCGGCGCCGACCTGACCGCACCGCAATCCGTGATGCGGGTAGCGCACGACTTTCTGGTGGGAGATTTCGGGGTCATCACCATGGCCCTGGCCTACGCCTTCGCCATCGTGCTCCCCATCGTCACCACGTTCTTCTTCGTGTTCAGCATCATGGAGGATTCGGGATACTTCCCCCGCATGGCCATCATGGTAAACCGGGTCTTTCGGGTGATGGGGCTGAACGGCAAGGCCGTGCTTCCCATGATTCTGGGGCTGGGGTGCGACACCATGGCCACCATGACCACGCGCATTCTGGAGACACGCAAGGAGCGGATTGTCACGACCATGCTCCTGGCCCTGGCGGTGCCCTGCTCCGCGCAACTGGGCGTTCTCCTCGCCATGATGGCCATGCTCCATCCGGCAGGCGCAGTCGTGTGGGTCGGGATCGTGATCGGCGTGATCTTCTTGGTGGGATGGCTGACGGCGCGTCTTTTCGATGGCGATACCAGCGACTTCATCATGGAGATCCCACCGATGCGGCGTCCACAGATCTCGAACGTCGCCGTGAAGACGTGGACGCGCCTGAATTGGTATCTGAAAGAGGTCATCCCCCTCTTCGTCATCGGCACGGCATTGTTGTTCGTCCTCGACCAGTTTCACATCCTCGAGGCCATTGGCCGCGTCGGGGAACCCCTGGTCACCGGCTGGCTCGGCCTGCCCCGGGAGATGGCCAACGCGTTCCTGGTGGGCTTCATGCGGCGTGATTTCGGCGCCGTGTACATCCTGGATGCGGCCACCGGTCCGGATGCCGTGCTCTCCGCACATCAGATCTTCGTCGCAATGGTCACGATCACCCTGTTCATGCCGTGCATCGCCAACTTCTTGATGATCGCGAAGGAACAAGGCATGAAGATCGCCTTGGGCATGGCGGCGTTCATCTTCCCCTTCGCGTTCTTCGTGGGGGGAACACTCAACCATCTGGGACAATGGCTGAGTTTCTAACCTGCCCGTTCTGCGGGTTCGAGTTCGAGAAGGTGGACACGCTCTGTGCCCACGGGTGTCCGTTGGGCGCGCTGTGCCACCTGACTCGCTGTCCTAGCTGCAACTACGAATTTCCCGAGAGGCCGAAACGGGTCTCCTGGATCCACAAACTGTTTAGGAGGGGAGCCTTGGCTTACAGCGAGCTTCCTACGGACATACAGCCGATCACCAAGCTCAAGGGGGGCGACCGCGCAACCGTGCTCTGCATGGGCGGTCAAAACCCACAACGACACAACACCCTTGCCGTCTTCGGCCTCGCGCCGGGGTCCCACGTCGTGCTCATCCAGCAACGACCCTCCTGCGTGGTACGTGTCGGGGAGACCGACCTGGCCCTCGACGCCGACATTGCCCGGGAGATCCTGGTGCAACGGGTAAGCGACCAGGAACCTGTGTTGGCGCCCTAGGGCGCAGCAGCAGCTAGACCGCGTCTCCACACAGTCCGAGGTCGCTGGGGCTTCTCGCCTCGCGACCGACCCACCAGAGCGGCCATTCGCCGCTCCCGGTCCCACACCGTAGTTTTGCAGAACACCCCGATTCAGGAGGCCTCATGAGAGCGGTCCGCATAGCCTCGGTGGCGTTGCTGACGGCGTTGCCCCCCCTCACCGGCCAAGATCTCAAAGTGTTCATCTCGGTGGACATGGAGGGGATCACCGGTGTGGTGAGCAGCGCGGAGGAAGCGAGCCGAGCCGGCAAGGATTACAACTACTTCAGAGCGGTCATGACCCGGGAGGCGAACGCCGCCATCGAGGGCGCCCTCGCCGCTGGCGCGACGGAAATCGTCGTGCGGGACTCCCACGGGTCGGCCCTCAACCTGCTCCCGGAAATGCTCAACAGCCGGGCGCGGCTGCTGCGCGGGTGGTCGGGAGGGCCGCTGAGCATGATGGAGGGCATCGACGCATCATTCGATGCGGTGATCTTCATCGGCTTCCACGCCAAGGCCGGGACGCCCAACGGCGTCATCGATCACACGTCATCGGGCAACGTGACCGACGTGTCAATCAACGGGCACTCCCTGCCCGAAGCCGGATACAACGCATTGATCGCGGGCTACTACGACGTGCCCGTCGTCTTCGCGGCCGGCGACCAAGCCCTGTGCGACCAGGTCCAGGCGCTCCTCGGCCCCGTGGAAACAGTGGCCGTCAAACAGGGTATTGGCGCGGCGGCGTTGAACCTCCACCCTGAGGTGGCTCGGGAGCGCATAAGTACCGGCGTCGAGCGGGCGCTCCGCAACCTGGGAGACTATGAGCCGTACACGCTGCGGCCGCCCTACACCATGGTGCTCACGATGAAGACCGAGCAGGTGATCTTCGAGGGCGCCCACTACCCCGGGGCCAGGCGCACGGGAGACTGGGAGCTCACGTACGAGAGCAATGACATCATGGACGTCATGCTCGCCTATAACAGGATGAGGCGGTAAGCCTCGGAGGACAGTCATGACCACCACCCGGCACCCGCTCTGGTGCGCCCTCGCCGTTCTCGTCTTGGTGCATCCGGCGACGGCGCAGAGCCAAGTCACGAAGTTCGTGCGATACGCCCAGGGAGCACAGGTTTTCTCTGGGGTGTTGGAAGGAGAGATGGTCCGTCCGATTCTCGGGGATCTATTCGGGTCTCACCAAGTCACGGACACATCGATCCCGCTGGCAGACGTGACGCTGCTCGCCCCCGTCGAGCCGTCGAAGGTCATCGCCGTCGGGTTGAACTACCGGAGCCACCTGGGGACCCGGGAACCCGCTGCATATCCCGGCCTCTTCGCCAAGTATCCCACCTCCCTCGTGGGCCACGGCCACGACATTGTCGTTCCGCCGGACGCCGAGAACCTCCACTACGAAGGAGAGTTGGTGGTCGTCATCGGCAAGCGAGCCAGCAACGTCTCCGTGGCCGAGGCGCCCAACTACATCTTCGGCGTCACCGCGGGCAACGACGTCAGCGAGCGGAACTGGCAGCGGGACGACTTGCAGTGGCTCAGGGCGAAGGGATCCGACACGTTCGGACCGATCGGGCCGGCGATCGTAACGGGATTGGACTACAACGATCTCCTCGTGCAGACCCGCCTCAACGGCGAGGTCCGTCAGTCGGAGAGCACCCGGGATCTCATCTTCAGCGTGGACGAGATCGTCAGCTACGTAAGCCGGTATTTCACGCTGCTCCCGGGGGACGTGATCTTCACGGGAACGCCGGGCAGCACCGCCGCCATGCAACACGGGGATGTCGTGGAGGTGGAAGTGGAAGGGGTGGGGGTGCTCCGCAACAGGGTGGCGGTAGGGACGGCCCACTAGGGATTCGCCCGGCACCCCTTGCAACATCGGCGGCGGCGCCGGAGTATTTGAGGTATGGACGTACTGAGGCGCCCAACGTCTGACAAACTCTCCCTACCGCTGCTCGGCCTCCTTTGGGCGACCGTGCTGGCGGCACCCCTGGCGTTCGGCGTGTCCGACGCGGCCGCCCAATCGTATCGCTACGGCTATGGCGGCCGGCGGAGAATTCCTCCCAAGTTCCCCGATCCCAACAAGATGCTGGACGGGCGCTTCGTGTTCTCCCGGATCATGTACGAACGCGTGCGCCGCGAATCCGGCGGTTATGGGTGGTCGACAGACTATCCCGGCGCCGACATTAATTTCATGACCCGCTTCGAGGAGCTCACCGAAGCGGAAGTGGCACGCGACGAACTCGGGAAGCCCGACCACGTCGTCGTCAGGCTCACCGACGACGAGCTGTACGACTACCCCTTCGTGTTCATGTCGGACGTCGGGACGGTGGGGTTCAGTGCGACGGAGGCCGAGAAGCTCGGCGACTATCTCCTGCGGGGTGGCTTCCTCTGGGTGGACGACTTCTGGGGCGACTGGGCATGGGAACAGTGGGAGAGCGAGATCGGCAAGGCCCTGCCGTCCGACGAATATCCCATCTTCGATCTCACACCCGACCACCCGGTCTTCAAGGTGCTCTACGACGTCAAGCAGGTACCGCAGATCACGTCTATCCAGCATTGGCGACGGGTGGGAGGGCGGAGCACGTCGGAGCGGGGCGCCGAGTCGGCCGAGGTCCACCTCCGAGCCATCGCTGACCACTCGGGCCGCATCATGGTCCTCATGACCCACAACACCGACATCGCGGACGGTTGGGAGCGGGAGAACGAAGACTGGGAGTTTTTCGACCGCTTCTCGGCCGATGCCTATGCCTTAGCCATCAACATCGTGTTGTACGCAATGACGCATTAGGTCCTACCCGAACGTAATCCCCTGCGCCAGCGGCAACTCCGTACTCCAGTTGACCGTGTTCGTCTGGCGTCGCATGTAGGCCTTCCACGCGTCGGATCCGGATTCGCGGCCTCCGCCGGTTTCCTTCTCTCCCCCGAACGCACCGCCGATCTCGGCGCCGCTCGTGCCGATGTTGACGTTGGCGATGCCGCAGTCGCTGCCGCGGTGCGACAGGAAGTACTCCGCCTCACGGACGTGCTCGGTGAAGATGGCCGACGAGAGACCCTGGGGCACGCCGTTGTGCAGCGCTACCGCTTTTTCGATCTCCGCGACGGCCTCCTTTGGTGACGCGGACGCCGTACCGTAACCGATGATGTAGAGGATCGGCGCGAACGTCTCCTCTTGAACGATCTCGAACTCGTTCTCAGCCGCGGCGATGCACGGCTTCACGTAGTGGCCGCCGGGATAGTCCGGGCCGTCCAGCGGCTCGCCGCCGTAGAGAATCTCGCCGCCTTCCTCCTGCACCCGCTTGACGGCCTGCTGCAAGTCAGAGACTGCGTCGTGGTTCACCAGGGGACCCATGACGATGGAGGGGTCTCGCGGATCGCCGATGCGGATGTCGCCGTAGGCCGTCACCAGCCGCTGCACCAGCTCGTCCTTCACCGACTCGTGGACGATGATGCGACGCGTCGTCGTGCAACGCTGCCCGCCGGTTCCCACCGCGCCGAACAGGATGGCCGGCAGCACCAAATCCATGTTGGCGTGGGGCGTCACGACGATGGCGTTGTTGCCGCCGAGTTCCAGGATCGTGCGGCCGAGTCGCTTCCCCACCACCTGGGCGACGCGATACCCCATTTGGCAGCTCCCGGTGGCGGAGACCAACGGTATCCGCGAGTCGTGCAGCAGACGATCTCCCACCGTCGATCCCTTCCCCACAACCAGGGAGAAGATCGCTGGGTTCACGTCGTTGGCCCGGCACACCTCTTCGGCAATCTTCGTGCAGGCAATCGCCGTCAACGGAACCTTGCTTGCCGGCTTCCACAAGGTGGCGTCGCCGCACACCGCGGCGATGGCCGCATTCCAACTCCACACCGCCACCGGAAAGTTGAAGGCGCTGATCACGCCGACGACGCCCAACGGATGCCACTGCTCGAACATGCGGTGGTCGGGTCGCTCGGACTGCATGGTGAGCCCGTAGAGCTGGCGGGAGAGACCGCAGGCAAAGTCGCAGATGTCGATCATCTCCTGCACCTCGCCTTCGCCCTCTGCGAGGATCTTGCCCATCTCCAGTGTCACCAGTGCGCCGAGTTCCTGTTTCACCTCGCGCAGCTTGACACCGAGTTGCCGCACCACCTCCCCGCGTCGCGGAGCCGGCAGCGTGCGCCACTCGAGGAAGGCCTCGTGCGCCTTGGCAACGACTTGGTCGTACTCCTCCTCGGTTACTTGCTGCACCGTCGCGATCGTCGAGCCGTCAACGGGCGTGATGATCTCTGACTCCGGTCCGGATCCTATCCACTCACCGCAGAAGCCGCCTGGGTTTCGCTCGTCAATACCGAGAGTCTCTAACATTGCCTTCATGGACTTACCGTACTTTGGGTGGGAGAAGACCGGATTCTAGCAGGTTGTCCGGGTCATGGCCAAGGGTAGTGAGGGGGATGATCTCTTCCTGCATGTTCTCGAACACGCCACCGGTGGCGAAGATCATGCAGCGCGGAAAGGTCCGGCGACAGAGAAATGCAAGTTCCCATCCTGCGGGCACTTGCAGTGATGTGGAAAACCCGGGTGATGAGGGTCACGGCACCCCTCACCCCAAGAACCCAGATTCCGTCCATCCTTCGCACAATCCGAGGCAACACACCATGGACGACCTGCACGTCTACCACGCCAACGGTGGCAACCAGGCGCCGCCGCACTGCACGCAGTGCAACCGCTCCATCGCCGATGCGTTTCATCGCGTCAACGATGCCGTGGTGTGTAAAAGCTGCGGTGCAGAGGTCAGCGACCAACCACCGGAGGCCCGGTGACAGCCCGATAGTCTCTCAATCGGCACGGGGTCCAGATGGTTGAAAGACCATTCCGGTCCCCGTGGCGGCACGCTGAGAAATCAGTATCCGGGCGTGCTCGGGGGCGGGGTAACCCGCCCCTTTCTTTTTTCTTCCGGGGATTCCGGGTCAAGTGATTGAAGAGTGGGAGTCCCAAGACTCATGAGTACACTCATCTTTTGAGAAACCCCGCGAGCGAGAGGATCATGGCGACGCCAACCGAGCGCCAGAGGGAGATCCCTTCTGGATTGAGAGTTGGTGACGGACGTCATGGGGCCCGCGCCACACCCGGCATACGTTTGTGGGTGGTATGACCGAAATCCGAATGAACTGCTCGGCCTGTGGCCACGAGTTGGCCGCCACGGACAAGCTCTGTACGTCGTGTGGCGCGCCCATGTCCAGCGACCCCGGCTCCGAGGAGACGTTCATCGATGAGCCGCCGCAGCCCGCCCCCGTCAGGCCCTCGGTCGACGACTACACCGGCACATTGCGGCAGATGCTCGGGGCCGAGTATCAACTCCTCTCGCCGATCGGGGAAGGCGGCTTCGCCCGAGTTTACCAGGCGAGAGACCGGCGGCTCGACCGGATCGTGGCCATCAAGGTCATTCGACCCAACATGGCCGGTGCCGCGGCCATCGTAGAGAGCTTCCGGCATGAGGGCATTGCGCTGGCGAAGCTCCGCCACCCCGGCATCGTGCCCATCTATGACATTCGCGAAAACGAGGGACTGATCTACTATGTGATGCCCCTCATTGAGGGTGAGACCGTCGGCCAGAAACTGAAACGGCTCAACCGGCTGTCACCATCCGAGACACGCCGCATTCTGACCGAGTTGTGCGACGCCCTTGGCGCAGCGCATCGTGCCAAGATGGTGCACCGGGATATCAAACCGGCCAACGTGATCCTCGAAGGGAATCTCGAGAAAGCCCTCTTGATGGATTTCGGCATCGCCAAGGCTCTGACCGACGACGTTCAGACGACCGAGGAGACTTCGGCGGTAGGCACGCCACAATACATGTCGCCGGAACAGATTGCCGGGTGGGACGAGATCGATCACCGCTCGGACATCTACTCGCTGGGCGTCATGGCATACCGGATGCTCACAGGGAAGCTCCCGTTCGATGGCGAGAGCGCGCTGGAGATCCTCGACAAGCACATTAAAGAGAGGCCCGAGCACATCCGACGCCTCAACTCGTCGGTGCCGAAGAATTTCGCCGACGCGATCATGCGTTGTCTCGAAAAAGACCCGTGGGATCGCTTCTCCACGACGATGGAGTTGTGGGGCGAGCTGCAGAAAGTGTCCTTCTTCCCTCCAGGCGGCAATGCCACGCCGACGGGCAGTCGCTCGAACACTCCCCTCAAGATGATCGCAGCTGTGGCCGGAATCGGTCTGATCGCCGGGTTCATGGGGGGGCGCGTGGTGTATCAGCCACCACCGGCGCCTCCACCGGCTCCGGCACCGGCTCCGCCTTCCAGTGTGGCCGCGGGGGCGTTCGTATCCGGCTGGTTGGTGACCGCGGATGGGAGTGATACGTCGGCGTTCGAACCGAGCGCCTCAGTGATGCACATGACCGTCGATTCCCATGAGCTCTCAACGCCCCAATTGTCTCCAAAGCAACTCCCGGAATACGGGGCGATCACGAATCGGCTGGCCGGCGTGGCGGATAGCCGCCTCGAGGTCCTCAGATTTGGGAATATCGCAATCGTGTCCGGATTCTACAGCACACCGGGACAGGCGTGCGGCAGAGCCTGGTTCACGTTGAGATCCCGCGACGCCGTGTGGCGGATAATGCACTTACGGTTGCAGGATCTCGACGCGGCCTGCGAGTCCGGGCGGGAAGAGCCGCGGGAATCCGGATAGCCACACAGATCACCTCCGAAGTGCCCGGGGCGCTGCTACGGCTTGGCTCTCACCCCTCGTGGGGGTGCGCCATCCGGCGCGGGATCACGTTCTCGTCGAACTCCTCCGGGGTCAGATAGCCCAGCGCCAACGTCGCTTCCTTGAGCGTCGTGCCCTCCTTGTCGGCCTTCTTGGCAATCTCGGCGGCCTTGTCGTAACCGATCTTGGGCGCCAACGCCGTCACGAGCATGAGCGAGTTCTGTACGTGCTCGGCGATGCGGGCCTCGTTTGCCCGGAGTCCATCCACGAGGAACCGCCTGAAGTCCATGCACGCGTCGCTCAGCAATTTCGCCGAGTGAATGAGATTGTGGACCATGACGGGCTTGAACACGTTGAGCTCGAAGTTGCCCTGCGATCCTGCCACCGCGATCGCCGTGTCGTTGCCCATGACCTGTACGGCAACCATCGTCATCGCTTCGCACTGCGTCGGGTTCACCTTGCCCGGCATGATGGATGACCCGGGCTCGTTGGCCGGCAGGATCAGCTCACCCAACCCCGAGCGCGGGCCCGAACCCGCCCAGCGGATGTCGTTGGCGATCTTCATGAGGGAACACGCCAGCACGCGCAGCGCACCGGATGCCATGACCATCGCGTCGTGGGCTGCCAATGCGGCGAACTTGTTCGGTGCGGAAACGAACGGCAGACCCGTCAGCTCGGCGATCCTGCCGGCACACTTCTCGTCGAATCCCGGCGGTGCATTGAGGCCCGTGCCGACCGCCGTCCCGCCGATGGCAAGCTCGTAGAGCTCGGGCAACACCCGCTCGATCCGCACCAAGTCGGCGTCCAGCTGGGACACGAACCCCGAGAACTCCTGACCCAGCGTCAGCGGCACGGCGTCCTGGAGATGCGTCCGCCCGATCTTCACGATGTCCTCGAACTCCTCCTGCTTCCGTGCCAGCGCGTCGCGCAGTTCGCCGACCTTTGGGATCAGGCGTTCCTTGAGAATCGTCGCCGACGCGATGTGCATGGCGGTGGGAAAGGTGTCGTTGGACGACTGGGACATGTTGACGTGGTCGTTGGGATGGATCGGGTCCTTGCTCCCCAAAGCGCCACCCGCCAACTCGATTGCCCTGTTCGCGATGACCTCGTTGGAATTCATGTTGCTCTGGGTTCCACTTCCCGTTTGCCACACGTGGAGCGGGAAATGGTCGTCCAGGCGCCCCTCGAGGACCTCGTTCGCGGCTTGGACGATGAGGTCGGCCTTGTCGGCGTCGAGCTTGCCCACTTCCTTATTGGTGAGTGCCGCCGCCTTTTTGAGTATTCCGAAACCGCGCACGACCTCGATGGGAATCAGGTCGTCGCCGATGGAGAAGTGGATCAGGGATCGGGCCGTCTGGGCACCCCAGTAACGGTCGGCCGGCACCTCGATCTCTCCCATGCTGTCGGTTTCGACACGGGCTTGTTTGATATCAATGGCCATGGTCTTCTATGCTCCAGGAGTTTATCCGGAATCGTTGGGGTCGTGGTCCGCGCGCCGGGGGCGGACCACACTTGCCTTTCCAGCCTCACACAGCGCTCACCGGAAGTCAATCCTCCAACCGATCTCGCGCCACGCTGCCCGCACTCGTATGATCAGCGCAACAAAGTGAGGATTTCTTGAAGACGCCCCTTATATCAATGTGCCTCTTGTCTCTCGCGGTTCCCGGACCCCTCCAGGCCCGGCAGGACGGCGTCCCCACCCCTGAATCGGTGCTTGGGTTTCAGGCGGGAGCGGACTTCTCGCTGGCCACCTACGAGGAGTCACTCGACTACTTTCGGCGCCTCGACGCGGCCAGCGACCGGATCCAACTCGTGGAGGTGGGCCGCACCTCCGAAGGGCGGCGCTGGTATTTCGCGCTGATCTCCACCCCGTCCAACTTGGCCAATGTGGAGCGCTACCGGGAGATCGCCCAACGCCTGGCCCACCCGGCGGGGTTGACCGACGACGAGGCGCGGCGACTGGTGCGCGAGGGCAAGCCGTTCGTCCACCTCGATGGGGGCCTCCACGCCTCCGAGGTGGCCGGTGCCCAGCACACGATCCAGCTGGCGTACGATCTCGTCTCCAACACCGATAACCCGAAGATCCAGGCCATTCTCGACAACGTGATCGTCCTGTTGTGGCCGTCGTTGAATCCCGACGGCCAGGAAATCGTGGCGAACTGGTACCGGTCCAACGTGGGGACACCCTACGAGGTGGCGCCGCTCCACCAGCTCTACCAGAAGTACATTGGCCACGACAACAACCGGGACGCCTACATGCTCAACATGCGGGAGTCTCGAGTCGTTGGGAGAACATGGCGGCACTGGGAGCCGCAGATCATCTACGTACACCACCAGTCGTCACCCTTCCCCACCCGCATCTGGCTCCCGCCCTTTGCCGAGCCGGTTGCGACCCAGGTGCCACCCCTCATGTCCCGGGAGGTCAACACCATCGGGATGGCCATCGCCCAGATGCTGGAAACAAACGGGCAGGTAGGCGCCACGCACATGGGCACCGGGTTCGACGCGTGGTACCCGGGATACATCGACTATCTCCCCATGCTCCAGAACATCGTGGCATTCTGGACCGAAACGGCCCTCTACCGGTACGCCACACCCCACTTCTATACGATCAGCGACTTCCCCCAGAGCCGGCGGGACCTGCGACCCGGAACCCTCTACTCGAGCCCCTGGCAGGGTGGCTGGTGGCGGTTGCGGGACGCGGTGGAGTACATGGTCACGGCGTCGATCGCCGTGTTGGACTACGCGGCCAAGTACCGGGATGACGTCCTCTACAACCGGTACCAAGCAGGACGCAACACGATCCGCAAATACGAGAACGAGCCGCCGTACGCGTATTTCATTCCGCAGGCGCAGCGTGATCCCGCCGCGCCGACCGAGATGCTGCGGCGCCTGGCGTTCAACGGCGTGGAGGTGCACCAGCTCACGTCGGACGTGACCTTCGACCACATCGACTACCCGCGAGGCACGTGGGTCATTCCGATGAACCAGGAGTTTGCCGAGCTGGTGCGCCAGGTGCTGGACGTCCAGACCTATCCGGATCTCCGGGAATTTCCCGACGGCCCGCCGGAGCAGCCGTATGACGCCGCCGGGTGGACGCTCCCCTACCAAATGGACGTGCGGGTCGTCGCGGCGGCGTCCCCGCTGACGGACGCGGTGCGGGCGGTAATGACCCCGGTGTCCGGGACGGCGGCAGCCTGGCCGGTGGATCGACCATGGACGGGAGTGTTCGACAGCATTCCCGATGTGGGATTCAACAGCGACTCCGTGGCCGCGGGGATCAGGCCGCTCCCGGGTGGGGTCACCGGCTCCGGCGACCAGTTGGCCCTCGATCCGGCGCAGAACAATGCCTTCCGCGCCGTGAACCGAGCGCTGGCGGCCGGCGGCACGGTTCGGTTTCAGCCGGGCACGCCGGCGAGCAACGGCCGGCCCGGATCCACCGGGCGCTACGTGATCGACGGGGCGTCACGGCAATTGCAGACACGGCTGGTCGACGAGTTGGCTCTGCGTGCGCAACGCACGCGCAACGTGAGCGGACCCGCCGTGCGGCCCCGCATCGGCCTGTTTCGCCCGTGGAGCGCCAGTATGGACGAAGGGTGGTCCCGGTGGCTGCTGGAGGACTACGAGTTCGACTTCTCCGCCGTCCGCAACGCCGACATCAGAGCGGGGGAGTTGCGGGAGCGGTTCGACGTCATTGTGCTGGCCGCCGAGCGCAGTGGGACCATCGTCAACGGGTTTGCGAAGGGATCCGTCCCACCCCGGTACGAGGGCGGTATCGGGGCGGTCGGAATACGGGCCCTCGACAATTTCGTGCGCCACGGCGGCACGCTGGTATGTCTCAATCAAAGCACGGCGTTCGCCATCGAGGAGCTGCATCTCCCGGTGAAGAACGTCGTGGGCGACGTCGGCCGGCGTGATTTCTTCGTGAGCGGATCGATCCTCGAGGTCACCACCGACCCGGCCCACCCCGTCATGGCGGGCATGCCCGAACGGGCCAAGGTATTTGTCGACCGGAGCCCGGTGTTCACAACCACGGAGGGATTCGAGGGTGCAGCACTGGCCAAGTACCAGGAGGACGGGTCGCCGCTGCTGTCAGGGTATCTGTTGGGCGAGGAGCACGTTCAGGGATACGCCGCCGCGCTGGATGTCCACCACGGCGAGGGACACGTGATACTGATCGGCTTCCGCCCACAGTGGCGGGGACAGCCGTTCGGCACATTTCGGGTGTTGTTCAACGCGGCGTTGTACGGCGGCGAGATGGCGGCTGGAACGCACGGGAGCCCGGGGTTCTGGAACGCACCGCCGGAGAAGGAAGAAGAGACCGAAACAAGGCAGGAGAGCCGCTGACCGGCGGGGTGCCGAGCGCGTGACGCCCGGCACCCCGCATTCCCCCTACCGACCCCTCACCCTATCAGCTTCCTGTTCGGTGGCCGCCATCGTGCCGGTGGTCAACTCCAACACGATCCGGTCGGCGTCATAGATCTCGTCGAGGGCTTCGAGAATGCCGCGGGAATCGACGGTGACGGCGCGATTCACATCGGGCACGTAGATAAAATCACCCGGCAGACTCTCGATGTTTCCGTCGAACACCACCCCCACGATCTCCAAATCGGTGTTGAGCACCGGCGAGCCGGAGTTGCCGCCGATGATGTCTGCGGTGGACACGAAGTTCATGGGCGTGGACCGGTCGAACGTGGCCGGAGCGTTCGCCCACCGCTCCGGGAGGTCCCACAGGCTCCCGGCCCCGTGGGAGTAATAGCGGTCGTACAGACCGTAGAATGTCGTGTATACCGGCGCCCGCGTCCCATTGTACTCGTAGCCGGAGACCACACCGTCCGCAATGCGAAGCGAGAACGTGGCATCGGGCGGGATGCTGGTGCCGTCCACGTCGAACCGGGCCCGACCCAGCGAGAACGCGACTTCCTGCTCCTGCTGGTTGAGCGTGGAGAACTGATTTTGGTACATGCCGAAGCGCTGGAGAAAAGCGGCCACCATCGCCACCGCAGGATCCGTCAACGTCAGAGAGCCGTTGGCCATGGCCTGGACCGCTCCCGCGGAGTCTGCCAGCATGGACTGGGTCACTATCGCCGCGGCGGCCTGTTCCGGCGAGCGGCCGCGCAGAATCTGACGGACCGCCTGGTCGTCATCACCCAAGTAGCGCTGCATGTCGCTCAGGCGAGCCGCCAGCAAGCGCTCCTGCATGCCCGCTGGTTGATCCCCCACTCCACGCATCTGCTGCTCAACGCCGGCCAGTGCGGCAGCCGGAGCGCCTCCTGCACGCCCCTGGACGTACTGGAAAGCCCAGATGCCGCGCAGCAGGATGGAGGACGTGAAGGCGGGACTCCCCAACGCCAGGAACGCCCCGTAGGCATCACTCAGGTTGCCTTTCTGCTCCTGGATACCGGTCATGCGCTCAAACAAATCGCCGTACTGTTGTTGTAGGGCCGGGTCGGCAGCCACCGCGGCGCGGAACTGCCGCTCCGCATCTCGCTTGCGCGCAATCATCACCGGATCCTGCAATCCCTGCACGATGCCGCCGTACGCTTTCTCCGAGTTCCGCAAGCTGGAGATCTCATTGCGGAGATCCAGTGCCTCACCCGTTACCGAGTCCGCATCATAAAACGCCTGAAGCGCATCCGCCCTGCTGCCGTACAACGCCAAGATGGCCGGGTCGCCTATCTCACCGCGGAACTCGAGCTCCGATACCGTCTGGAGGCGACTGGTGGATCCCGGGTTGCCGATCATGAACACGGCGTCGCCCTCCTCGACACCGTCTTCGCTCCAATTGAAGTAGAACTCCGGCCGCAGGGGCTGGTCGTTGTCGTCGTACACCCGGAAGAACGAGATGTCCAGCGCGTACCGAGGGTAGGTGAAGTTGTCCGGATCTCCCCCGAAGAAACCCATCTGCAACTCGGGGGCCATCACGAGGCGAATGTTGTCGTAGCGCTTGAACACGTACGCAGACGTCTTGGCGCCGTTCCAGAGAGAGATGACCTCCACCTGGATCCCGGCGGCTTCGCCACCATGCTCTTCCGCAATCCGCTCCGTGAGCTGACCTGAAACCTGCTCCCGGGCCGCGGACCGTGCCTGGTCGCCGATCACGCCCTCCAACGCGGCGTCGACCTCTTCGGACACGTCGATGATCTCGATGACCTGATCCGCGTAGAAACCCTCCACCGGTCGCTCTTCCGCCAGCGACGGTGCGTAGAAGCCGTTGTCGAGCAGATTCTCGCCTTCCGCACTCACCTGCGTCACGCTCTCACGCCCGCAGTGGTGGTTGGTCAAGACCAACCCGTTGGGCGACACGAAGGACGCCGAACAGTTGGACAGCCGCAGAGCGCCGAGTCGGGCGTGCTCGAACCACGCTTCATCCGGTGCAAACCCGTACGCTTCCCGGAAGTAGTCCAAAGGTGGATACTCGAACGTCCACATCTTCCCATTGTCAAACCGTCCCGCCTGCACGGTGTCGAGATCCATTGCCGGTTTCATAGGAGGTGGCACCGGAATGGGCTCCGGTATTACCGGTTGGATGGTGGGCTCCGGCGGCGGCGGCTCGGGCGATGGCGTCGGGCCCGGAACGCTGGATGAGGCACCACCACACCCGAGGGCAAAAGCGGCGAGCGAGCAGCCAACCGCGAGACGCAGTGACATGTGTATGGGTCGGTTCATCATCAGTCTCTTGCTAGAAGTCGGTGTGTTTCTGGGAATGACGCGCTACCGGATGCCGTGGACGTATTTGTAGAGGTGCTCGATGGTGAACGCATGCTCCGCCACCTCATGGGCCATGATGTCCCCCGTCGTGATGAGACCACACAGTTCGCCGTCATCCATGACGGGCAGGTGGCGGATCCGCTTCTCGGTCATCAGGGCCGTGAGCTCTTCCAGCTTCGCGTCCGGCGGACAATACACCACGGGTGACGTCATCACGTCGCGCAACGGCGTGGCTGCCGGGTCACGTTGTTCCGACACGACCCGCCGCAGAACGTCGCGCTCGGTGAAGACCCCCACCATCACACCACCGTCGGTAACGACGAGCCCACCAATCCCGTTTTCGTTCATGACGCGCGCCGCATCGAGCGCCGAGTCTTCAGCGTCGAGTGTGACGACCGAACTGCCCTTCTTCGAGAGGACATCCTTTACTGTGGCCATGGCTGCGAGGCCTCCTTTTGAGCGTTTTTCATCATAGCCCCCAGTGCCCAGGGACGCTATGGCGGTCCTTGGCGTGCCGCACGAGCGCTCAATACGTGGATCCCGATCCTCCGATCAGCCAGAGCACCTGTTGCGGACCCGCCATAAACCGTACGACGCCGCGTTCATCGACCCATGCATCCTCTTCCCGGGCCATGCGGACTCGCTGCCCGTCCCACTCGGGCACGGCTCCCGTCACGCTGTACTCGATGGACCAAAACTCCGTGGGTCGAACGGGCTCGCGCGGATGATTCCCGTATCGCTCGGGCCAGTCGAAGATGGCCCACGCCCCAGCGCCGTGAACCCAATTCCCCTGGACGTGGGAGTAGGTGCTGTTCTCGATCCCCTCTGCCTGGCCGCGCTCCTCTGCGATCCGCTTGACGTCCCTCCCCAGCCTTCCCGGCTCGAGGGCCTCGGCTATGATCTCCCCGTGCCGCACCGATTGGGCGAACACCGCCTGCAACCCCGCCGGCGGCGCCGTCTCCCCGGGGCGAAGCACGTAGCCCATCTTCTGCTGGTCGGTGACGATTCCCATCAGCCGCACGCCGAAGTCCACATGCAACAGATCGCCCGGCATAATGACCGGATCGTCCACCTCGTTGAGGCTGCCCTCTAACCCCCGCCGTTGGATGTCGAAGCTCGCCGGGAAATCGAACTCCAAATCCTGCGCCATCCACTCGTCCTTGACCCACCAGTGCAGATCCATCAGCGTAGTTTCCCCCGGCGTGATGACCTCGCTGGAAAACGCCCGCCGGAGAATGTGGAAGGTTCGCCACGACGCTTCGAGGGAGATCTCCAACTCCGCCGAGGTTCGATGGCTCACGTAGTCGATGAAGAGCGGCTCCGAAGAGACGAGGCGGCCGCTGTACGTCGGGCCAATGGCCTCTTCCAGATAGACCTTCAGCTCCGCGGTGATCCCGTCCGCCATGGAGATGGTTCTCGACTGGTTGATGGCGATTGTCTGCGGATCCTTCTCTTGGACGTACGCTCGGAGCAGAGGCGTGAGACCTTCTTCTCCGTATCCCACGATGCGATCGAAGAACCGCCGCATGTGGCCGCTCTGGTGCGTGCCGAAGAGCACCGACTCCAACGGCTGGCCGTTGCCCGGATCGTAGAAAATGTAGGCGTTGCGATGGCCGTACCATCCGGTGATGCCGTATCCCCCAAACAACTCGAGGGCCGGATCGGGATGATTCTCCCGACTCATGATGACCCACATGTCCACTCCATGCTGCTGCATGGTGGGTTGCAGGTGCAATCGCATTTTCTCGGCTTTGACTTCCCATTCCCGCAGATCCCGCTCCCGTGACGAGCGAGCCTGAGCGGTGAGGAGAGACGTGGGAGCCACGATCGCAACGACAACCGCAAGAAGCATCCTGTGCATTGTGACAGCCTCGGTGTTGAGTCGCGTTATGCGTCGTCTTCGTAGGTCGGAACGGGGAGTCCCCGCATACGGCGCAATTCCTGGTGCTGGTGTCGGATCTGCTTCATGATTTGGTCGACCAGCTCCTGGCAGGTTTCCTTGCTGCGGGGTTTGTCGAGAAAGTCCGAGTAATCGAACGGAGGCCCGTACGACACGTAGATGTGCTTGAAGATTCGGGGGACGTACGCCCCGATGGGCAAGACCTGCTCCATCCCGTCGATGGCTACGGGAATTACCTTCGGGCGAGCCGACATGACGATCATTCCGGCTCCCACGCGTCCCTGTCCCACGTGGGCACCACGCATTCTGGTGCCCTCGGGGAACAAGGTCATCACACCCTTGGGAAACACCTTGATCATCCGGCGCAACGCCTTGAGATCCCGTCGCCCTTCATTGATCGGAATGCATTTGTGGACGTCGGAAAACCACGCGAGGAGTGCATTCTTGTAGTAGTTCTCGACGGCGGCGGGATTCCACGGTACCAGATAAGGTCTCAACAGCGACTGGGGAAAGAAACACATCATCCCCACGAGGAAGCTGTCGATCATCGTTTGGTGGTTGGACAACAGCAAGACGTTGCGATCGTACCCTACGTTCTCACGTCCGAGGATGGTGGTACGATTGAAGACCCTGAACCACACCCCCAAGACGAACACCACGACGTTGGGGACGACGTAGCTCCAAATGGGCCAGAGGAGCTTGAAGAGACGGCCCCTCTGCGGAGCTACTGCCTCGCGCGTCCCAACGCCGTTCGAGGTTGCAGTTCTAGTCACCGGTCATCCCCGCAGAAGCATCACTTCGTTCCCGCCGTGGCAATCTGCACCGCCTCCCGTTTTCGCCAATCGTCGAGGAATTGCTCGATGCCGGCGTCGGTCAGCGGGTGCTTCATGCACTGCTGCAGGACTTTGAACGGGACAGTCGCGATGTCGGCGCCAGCGCGCGCCGCCTCGATGATGTGGCGTGGATGGCGTATGGACGCCGCAAGAATCTCGGTGTCGATCTCGGGGTCCATGCTGAAGACGTCGACGATCTCCGCAATCAATTCCATGCCCGGTTCCGAGATGTCGTCGAGCCGCCCTACAAACGGAGACACGAGGAGCGCCCCGGCGCGTGCCGCCAGCAACGCTTGATTCGCGTTGAAACAGAGTGTGACGTTGGTGCGGATCCCTTCCCGCTTGAGCGTCGCCGTCGCCTTCAGTCCTTCGACGGTCGAGGGAACCTTGATGACCACGTTGGGATGCCAGGCCGCAAACCTGGTCCCTTCCTGCACCATGCCTTCGGCAGCCTCGGACACCACCTCCGCGCTGATGGGCCCGTCCACCAGACCCGCGATCGTCTTGACGGTCTCTTCGAAATCCGCCCCTTCCTCCCTCGCCATCAGCGACGGATTTGTCGTCACGCCGCTCAACACACCCCAACTGGCCGCTTCTTCGATCTCCCGAAGGTTGGCGGTGTCCAGATAGATCTTCACGTTGCCTCCGATGGTGTTTGCGTGCTGGGGAGAAACTATCGCGGCGGGTGACGCGGGGCTACCGGGCGCCCTGCCCCCGATTCGAGAGAACGGTGAGCCCCATCCGCGGCCGATAAATCTATGAGATTAAGACTCATTCTCGCAAATCCAGACGCCGCGTCGTTCGCTGCCGGGCAAGGCGCTCGGTTGCCCGTGGACGGGAACTGACACCGGCACGGTGGAGTTGATACCATTAGGGGTGGATGTGAGGTCGTGAAGTGCGGCAACGGCCACAACGGATCAAAACCGAGCCATGTCTAGAATTTCGTTGCGCGGTCTTCGAGTCGCGTCCTTGGCGATCGCCATCGCCGTGGGCCAGGCTACCGCTCAAGAGCCCACCGGACAAGACGCCACCACCATCGAGACCAAGGCGGGCCACATCTTCAACACGGTAATGAGTCCGTTCTGTCCCGGACGGCTCATCGCCAACTGCCCGTCTAGTGCTGCGGCGGATCTTCAGGAGGAGATCCGCAGCCAACTGGCCGCCGGCGTTACGGTGGATGACATCAAGAACGCGCTCTACGATAGGTACGGCGACGAGATCCGGAGCGTTCCCGAGGCGCGGGGGTTCGGCCTGCTCGCGTGGGTGATGCCGGGCGCCTTCTTCGTGGTGGTGGGCTTGCTCGTCACCGTGTGGATCCGCTCGACGGCACGAGTGGGCGCCATCAACGCGCTGGGGGACACCGCGGGACTGGACGCCGAGTCGGAAGCGATACTGGCTGAGGAACTGTCAAAGGTCGCTGACTGACAACTTCTCTCTGAAATCCTTCGCCGTCGCGAACCGCTCGTCCGGCCTCCACGCCAGCGCCCGGCAAACCGCGTCATCGATGTGCCGGGGCACCTCTGCCCGGCTCCGGCACGCGCTGGGCGTTTCGTCGGCGAGACGCCGCACGATGACGGCGTCGGGATGGGACGGGCGGAAGGGAGCCTCCCCGATCAGCATCTCGTAAATCACGCAGCCCAGACTGTAGATGTCGGTGCGGGCATCGAGCTGGTAGCGCCCCATGGCCTGCTCGGGACTCATGTAGGTGGGCGTCCCCAACACCTCTCCCGGGGCGGTCAGCCGATCGTCCATCGACGCTTTGATGGCCACGGCCACGCCGAAATCGGTGACCATCGCCCGGCCCTCGGAAAACAGGATGTTGTCTGGCTTGATGTCCCTGTGAATGATGCCCCGGTCGTGGGCACACACCAGCGCGTCGGCGATCTGCCTCCCAATGGTGACGGCCTCGGCGATGTCCAACCTACCGCTCTTCTCGAGCCGCTGCCTCAGCGAGTCACCCGGCAGGTACGGCATGACCAGGAACGGCATGTCCTCGACTTCGCCACCCGATAAGATCGGGACGATGTTCGGGTGTTCCAGGCTGCCGCCCACCGTGACCTCGCGCTGGAACCGCTCCCGCATGATCCGGGTCGCCACCGATCGCTTGAGGATCTTGAGAGCGACGTGCTCATTGGTCGAGACGTCCGCCGCCAAGAAGACCGTGGCCATGCCCCCCTTGCCGAGGACCCGTTCTACGCGATAGCGATCCGCCAGGCCGTCCCTGACGACGTCGATGAGCTCTCTGTGCATTGCCGGCTCAACCCGGGTCGCAAGCCACGAGTTCCATGGCGGAGAATATGTGGGGAAGGCGCACCACCCACTACCCGAGGAGCTGTCGCGCAATCAACGCCGCCCCCGACGCCCCGGACACCGTGAGCACCGCGATCCGCATCAGCGACCCCCTGTCCGCTATGGCGGCCGTACGTCCGGAGATGGCGTAGCCCAGGAGGCTCCCTGGAACGAGCATCAGCCCCAGGCTAAATTCTGCCACCCCGAACCGCCCGATGACGATCAGGCCAGCAAGGGACATCAGGACTCCCACCACGAAATACCCCGAGAGCGTCCCTCGAAGCCGCGATCCCGCCGCGTCCTGGTAGAGCAGCGCCATGGGGGGGCCACCGACCGACGAGATCGTCCCGGTCAGGCCGGAGAGCACCCCGGCCCCGATGAGGGACCCGGTCCCGGGCCGCACCCGCAATCCGCTGGCGTTTATGGCCACCACCAGCAGCACCGCGGCCCCGATCGCCAGGGACATCCGGTCCCGTGGCAGCACGGCCAGCGTTCCCGCGGCTGCAACGACCCCCACCGCCCGCCCTGAGAGGGCCCAACCGAGCCCGGAGAGATCCACGGAGCGGCGCTCCCGGTGCGTGACCAGAAGCGTCACCACGAGGGCATTGAGGAGCAGTGGCCCGGGAACCAAATCCGGGGCGATCAGTACTAAGAGCGGCGCGCCCAAGACCCCCAGCCCGAATCCAATCGATCCCTGGAGCGTCGCTGCGATGCAGATGACGGCCCACCCGAGGACGAGCTGCAGTGGAGTCAACGCGGGGGCCGTTGGGAGCTGGCTGGGCGATTCATGGGCACGGAAGATAATGAGATCCCGAGAGGGCAAGGCCAGGTGGCCTGTCCTCGGAGCGGTCATGACGATAGAATGAGCGGTTCACTACTCGCAGCCCGAGGTGAAAACATGCGTTCCATCCCCCTGGCGCTCCTGGCGCTCTCAATTGCCGTACCCGCAACAGCACAACACGACGCGGACCGAACCGTCGCCGGCGGGGGCCAGCTCGCCCCCGGATGGCTGGCCCGAACCGATGGCGGTGCACCGTTCGACAACATCAAGTTCGAGGAAAAGGGATCCGGCTGGGACATCAGTGTCGGCCCGGCGGTGACCCTGTACCGGGCAAGTGACATGGCCCAGAAGGGACACGGCCACGGCACCGGCCTCATCTTCGGGGGCACGGACCTGCAAAGCGCCGAGCAGGTGTACAGCTACTTCCTCGTCCGGGGAGACGGCAGCTACATCATCAAGACTCGGACCGGCGACGGAACGGCCGAAGTCGCCGGCTGGACGAAGCACGCCGCCATCAACGAGTCGGAGCTGGCCAACATGTCCAACGAGGTCGCCGTCCGCGTGGCGGGCAACGATGTGATCTTCCTGGTGAACGGTGCCGAGGTGAACCGGGCGCCCAAGTCCGACATGTACACCGACGGTATCGTGGGGATCCGGTTGAACCACAACCTGGACATGCACATCGACAACTTCGAGATCCGTCAGTAGATCGCTAGGCCTGAACCACAAGACCCCCGGAGGCTGTCCCACAGCCTCGGGGGTCTTCTCGTTGCCAGACGATCGGCACGGGGCCGGATATCAAGCGGTCAGCGCATTATCTCGATGTGGATCGCCGCGCGAAATCCTTGCAGCCCGATGTCGGTGCCGGACTCCCTGACAGAGCCCGTCACCCCATCGGCGTGAAACACCACGGCGAGGCGCTGCGTTGCGCGGGCGCGAAAATCCGCTCCGATGCGGAGCGAGCTTCCCAATTTTTGGAGGGACGTGTTGACGGTGTCGGGAGCCGCCATCGAGTGGCGGAACTCGAGCTTGGGAACAACGCTCGTCGTGAATCCCACGGGAATCGAAAGCTCTCCGCCGACTCCGACGAGATTGCCCCGAGGCAGGAATGCCGCCCCGACCGCCGTCTGCTCGATCTGTGGATTGGCCCGAAATACGTCGAAAACATAGACGGTCAGCTGCTTTGACCCGATGCCCTGATCGACGGACAGATAGCCGGTGAAGCGGTTGCCGACCCCGTTCTGCACCACCCCGTCAATCTCGTCCTTCTGGCGCTGTGCGTAGATTGCCGCGACCCGCATGTAGGTGCGCCGCGCGAGGGGGCCCTGAATGCCGGTGCGCAACCTGAATTCCGATCCGGGACGTAGACTCTGGGGCTGACCGGCCACAGGCGAATACGAGATCGGTCGCTTGAACGTGCCACCGAACCCCACGGCCATGCGGCCCAGCGGCACGGCGCCGGCGAATCCCCCACCGACGCTGCCACCCATCCCGAAGTCGTTGGTAGAGAACCCGATCACGTCGCTCGAAATCGCTCCGAGAACCGAGAGTTCCTCGAACGCCACCGTACCCACACCCGTGGGGATGGCACCGGTGAAGAGCGCCACAAGTCTCCCGGGAATCACATTCACCGTGAGGCGGGCCTCCGTATCCAGTAGCCCGGACAGCGTCTGATTGGGTAGTTGATCGGTGTCCGCCGAGTTCAGATCGACGGATGCGTACCCGCTGGAAACAGCGATGCTACCGAAGCGGCCGAGCTGGTACGTGATCGTGACGGGCACGGTGAATTCCGACACCTTGCTGAACGGCAGCCCGGCGTCGAAGGTGTAACTCTCGAATATGGCCGCGGCCCGCACGTTCACCTGCTGACCGGCCATCGGGACGGGGCCAACGAGGGCGGCGCACAGCACGCCGAACGCGACGAGTCTTCGGGTCCTCATCCTGGCAGCTTGAACACGATGCGCACGACGCCGCTGACGGTCGGCGTCGTGCCGGTGGCGGCCGTGGTGGCCTGTACCTTGGACGAATTGGTCTTCGTAGAATTCTGGCCGCCGGTGCTCTGGTTGGTTGCCGTGTTCTGTTCGCCCTGAGTCGCCGCGATGTCGACCACCACCGTTGCCACGGCGCTCAGCACGGGGTCGACCGGTCCGAGCACCGGCTCTGTCACGGTCGTATGGGACACCGTCGTCACCTGATTCGCAGAGGCACCCTCCACCGCCGGTGCCGCCGCCGCCGCCTCGTACTGGCTTCGTGCGAGGTCGAACCCCGGATCCGCCTGCACCGCACTGGAGAAGTGGAGCGCTGCGGTGGAAAAATCTCCCAGGTCTTCGGCGAGCAGCCCGCGGGAGTAGGACAAGAACGCGGTAAGGTCGTCGGTGCCGTTCTCGAGAATGAGTTGCCGCTCGGCCTGGGAGAGTTGGTATCCCAAACGGAGGGAAATGCCCACCACGAGCTCCTTCTCCAGATTGAGCAGGTCGCGGATGCGGCCCGTCGCGGACTCGGACCCGGTCACCTGACCGTTCGCCTGAACCACGCTCGCCTCGAGACGGACGTCGCCCTCGTCGGGAATGTTCGCCAGGCCCTGAACCATCCGACCTGCCCGGGTCAGCCGTCCCACACGAGCGGCCGTGGCCGCATCGACGCGCCCCGTCTGCCCGAGTTGCATCTCCTGGAGGAGCGCTCCGATCTGCAATCGCTCCACCATTCGGAAGCGTTGGAGCAGCGCCAGATCAGAAATGAGCATCTCGGCGAGGCCGCGCCCCAGCGGCGCATAGATCGAATCGCCCGAGATCGTCAAGGGCAGTACCGCAATGGCATTGGCGTCGGCCGGCTGCGCCGTGAGCTCCTGCTCCCGGGCCAGCGCCTCCCGGGCAACGGCCGTGGACCGATCCCGTCGCGCCAACATCTCCCGGGCGCGAACCGCCGCTGCGCCGCGGGCGTTCCCATGGGCCGTGGTGAAGGCCGTGTACATCGCAATGGCCTCGTCGTAACCCCCGGCCTGCTCCAGACACTGGCCGACGACCAGCGGTCCGAGGGCATCGGCAGGACGACGCTCGCTCCCGCGCCGGGCAACGGTCATCGCACTGTCACATCGACCGGCGGCAAAGAGTGCCGCCCCGTACCGGAGCAATAGTTCGCCGTCGTTCGGTTTGCTCTCCAGTTGCACCTGGAGGTCTGGAATCTCTTGGGGAGAGACTTCGGAGGTTCCGCCGGGCATACACGCGACAACGGCGAACGCCGAAACGGACACTAGAGAATGCCGTACCCGCCAAAAAGGAGAATGTCGGTCTCTGGCAAAACGGTGGGACATTTGCATCTCAGCTCGTACGGGCGGCGAGTTGGGAAGTTGTCCCGCGGAACCGCGGAGCGTCAAGGGCAGCGGGATGGGGGGGGTGCAGGGTCAGAGGTGCTGCAGCATTTCCTTCATCCGCCGGGCCTGGTCCTCTATGACCCGGAGGGTTTGCTGGGTTTCCTCGTCAACGGGAGGCTCTCGCATCAGGAGCAGCTGCGCTTCGGCGAGAATGGCCGAGAGGGGATTTGCCAGATCGTGGCGAAGCTTGCGGATCCGGCCGTCGGCCGAGCCGCCCTCGGTCATTCCGCGATGAGCGACCGATACAAGTCCCGAATGTGGTGGTCCCGGAGATCCCGAACCGAGTCCCACAAATCGGGCTCGGTGGTCCCGAAGAAGATTTCTGCCGTGGCCACCGCCTCCTGGCCCTCACCGGACCCGAAGACAAGCCGACCCCGCCAAGATCCGTCCTCTGCTCTCCTGAGCACGAGCTGTATGGCAACGATCTCCTCCCCATATCGAATGGGGGGCAGATCGTGCATGACTGGCTCGCTGGGGTGAGGCCGGTTGTATCGAGGAGCTGAATTCGCGGACATCCGGATCTTCCGATAAGTTTCGTAAATATAATATTACCTGTTACTTACGCAACAGTGAGCGAGCAGTCACAACCAGTAGGACCCGCCGAGGCGGTCCCCGACCACCCTCCGCGGCTCGAACCTTGCCTTTCCATTACTATAGGGCAATCGCCCCCGTCCCATGATCCACCCCCATCCTGGACAGGCCTCACGGGATCGTCGGCAGCGGGTCCGCCGTGAAGGTGACCACGAAGAGCACCGCGGTGGCGAGCCCCACGGGCCAGCGACTCCGGGGAATCGGCCGGTGCGGGTCCAGGACAGACGGGTGGGCGATGCGGCCCCGGCCCAGGATCAGTATGAGGGCGGCCCACACCCACCAACCCCAGAACTGGAAGCCCAGCACGATCAGCCCGTACCACATCATCTTGCCAACGACCGCCTGATGCTTGCCCACGAGGGCGTAGACGATGTGGCCGCCGTCCAGCTGTCCCAGGGGCAGGAGATTGAGCATCGTCACGAAGATGCCAAACCAACCTGCCAGGGCGATGGGGTGCAGCAGCACCGTACCCTCGCCCACGAGCCACGTCCTCACCGTCGACATCAGGAGGGAATCGCCCAGGTAGAACGGCGTATTGCCGAAGTAGATGAACTGCCTGGTAGCTCCCTGAACTCCCGGCATGACTTGGGAGTTGAGGAGGCCGATGATCAGCACCACTATGGCCACCACGAGGCCGGCCCATGGCCCCCCCGCACCCACATCCAGCAGCTGACGGCGGTCGACGATGGGACTCCTCAGCCGGATGAAGGCCCCGAAGGTCCCGATGAAATTGAGCTGGGGTGGAGCCGGGAGGAAATACGGCAGCGAGGCGTTGATTTGGTACCGCCTGGCCACCACGTAGTGTCCCATCTCGTGGATCAGCAGGATACCCATCAGGGCAACGGCGAACCCCAGACCCGGCGTGGACGCGTGGATCCACTCCAGGACGGACTCCCACAGCACCATGAACTCGGGGCTCATGGGAAAGCTGAATTGGAGTGTGGGGACCATGAGTACCGCGCCGGCCACCCACACCGTAAAGAAGGTGGCCACGAACAACCCGACGTGCAGTCCCCAGCGGTCGGCCTGCGCGGGAGCCAGGGACCGGATGAGCACCAGGCGATTCGGCCCCTCGGCCCGGGACCAGTAGTGTGTGCCCGGCCACGCTTTCAGGGAATCCTGGAGCTCCGGCGTACGGGAGCTGTACTCCGGGGCGACCACGGCGTCCACCACCTCCCGGTCGAGGGCGGTAGACACGCGCCAATAGCTGAAGAACGGAGAAAGCTGACTCAGGGACACTCTTGACTGGTCCCCTGGTGAACTCTATTATGAGAGGCTTTCACTTCACCGAGAAACCCCGTACCGATACCTCCAGGCAACACTTCTCGCACGGCCCCGCCGAGGGCTGCATCGCGTTCGTCACACCATAAGGAAGTAGCCGGAAGCATGGAGTCCCCCCACCGTGGACATCACTGAACTCAAGCAGAAGTCCGTCGCAGAGTTGCACGCGATGGCCGAAGATCTGAACATCACCAACTACTCAGGCCTGCGCAAGCAGGATCTGATCTTCAAGATCGAGCAGTCGCTGCTCGATTCCGACACCGTTTTGCGCGGCGAAGGCGTCTTGGAGATCCTTCCGGAAGGCTACGGATTCCTCCGAAGCCCGGACTGGAATTACCTGTACGGGCCGGATGACATCTACGTCAGTCCAAGCCAGATCAAGCGGTTCGATCTGCGAACAGGCGACACGGTGCAGGGGCAGGTACGGCCGCCGAAGGAGGGGGAGCGCTACCTGGCCTTACTCAAGGTCGAAAGCGTCAACTTCGGAGACCCCGACGAGGCCAAGCACCGCATTGCATTCGACAACCTGAAGCCGCGGTATCCCAATCGACGAATCCCCCTCGAGCGCAAGGACGAAGACCTTTGCTGTCGGGTCATCGATTTGCTGTCGCCCATCGGCTTCGGTCAGCGTGGGTTGATCGTCGCCCCCCCGAAGGCCGGCAAGACCATCCTGCTCCAGAAGATCGCGAATGCGATTCATGAGAACACGCCGGAAGCCACGCTCATCGTCTTGCTCATCGACGAGCGTCCCGAGGAAGTCACCGATATGGAAGAGAACGTCGATGCCGAGGTCATCGCATCGACATTCGACGAACCGGCCGACCGCCACGTGCAGGTCGCCGACATGGTGATCGAGAAGGCCCGCCGCCTCGTCGAGCACAAGAAGGACGTCGTGATCTTGCTCGACTCCATCACGCGACTTGCCCGCGCGCACAACGTGGTGATCCCGCACTCAGGCAAGATTCTCTCTGGTGGTGTCGACGCCAACGCGCTGCAAAAGCCCAAGCGTTTCTTTGGCGCCGCCCGCAACATCGACGCCGGCGGGTCCCTCACCATCATCGCCACCGCGCTCATCGAGACGGGGAGCCGCATGGACGAGGTGATCTTCGAGGAGTTCAAGGGTACCGGCAACATGGAGTTGGTCCTCGACCGGAAGATCTCGGATCGGCGCATCTATCCCGCCATCGACGTGCAGCGCACGTCCACCAGAAAAGAAGAGCTACTCCTCGATCAGGAGGAGCTCAACAAGACCTATCTGCTGCGCAATTTCCTGGCTGATATGCCGACGGTGGAGGCCATCGAGTTCCTCCTGGAGCGCATGAAGCGAGCGAAGACGAACAAAGAATTCTTCGCGACGATGCAGCAAGGGTAGTCTTGCGTGACGCACCCGGGAATAACACTTCCGACCGCCGGCCGGTTGCTCGCCGTCGACTGGGGTGAGAAACGCATCGGGCTCGCCATTTCCGATCCGGAGCAGCGGCACGCACACCCTCTGGGAATCTTGTCCCGTCGGCAGGGTAAACGCTTTCCCCTCAAGCAACTCAAGCAGCACTTGGAAGAGCAGGCACCCGTAGGTGTGGTGTTCGGTCTGCCGCTGGAAGCGTCCGGTGAGGAAGGTCCCAACGCCCGCCGCGCCCGCGGCGAGGGGGGACTGGTAAGTGAAAAAACGGGCTTGCCGGTCGCGTTCATCGACGAGCGCATGACGACGGCACGGGCGTTGGGCGCGGTGCGGGATCTGGGCGGATCGACCAGAGGGCGGAAGGGCGACGTCGACCAACTGGCCGCCACAGTGATACTTCAGCACTTCCTCGACAGGCACCCACGATGACCCCGCGGTCGCTCGCGGTGCTGGGAGCCGTCTTCGTGGCGGCGTGCAGCGCTCCGCCCGACACCGAGGAGATCGTGCGCGTGACGATTCCCAGGGGAGCTTCCGTGGCAAGGGTGACCGATTCGCTGTCGGCCCGGGACGTGATCGATTCCCCCAGGTGGTTTCGTCTGTACACCAAGTTGGTGGGGTACGAGCGAGCGATCCAGGCGGGGGTGTATGACTTCCCCACGCACGTGTCAGCGCGCCGCGCCCTGGGAATCCTGGTAGCCGGACGCCCCGCGCAGGATCGCCTGGTCCTGCCGGAAGGCCTCATGCTCGGCGAGATCGCCGGCATGGTGGAAGTGCAACTGGGAATTCCGGCAGAGGGCTTCCGGGCCGCTGCCCGCGACAGCTCCCTGGTCAACCGCGTCGGGGCCCGCGAGCCCACGCTCGAAGGCTACCTATATCCCAACACCTACCACGTGTCCATCGGAGCGACCGCCCTCGACGTGGTGAGGCAGATGGTGGGGGAGTTCGAAGCCCGGTGGCGCCCCGAGTGGAACGAGCGGCTCGACACTCTGGGGATGACGCGGGACGAGTTGATAACCCTGGCGTCGATCATCGAAGGCGAGGCACAGCACCCTTCAGACCTCCGCTACGTTTCCTCGGTCTATCACAACCGCCTGGCCCAGGGGATGCGGCTCGAAGCAGATCCCACCGTGATCTACTCGCTGGGAACGCGGCGCAGGCTCTTCGAGCGCGACTACCAGACCCAATCCCGCTACAACACGTACCTCATCGATGGGCTACCGCCCCACCCCATCACCCAGCCATCGGCCGCCACCATTGAGGCCGCTCTGTATCCGCGACCGAGCGATTTTCTCTTCTTCGTCGCCGGTCCGGGTGGTCGGCACATTTTCTCCCGCACCTACCGGGATCACCTGGCCGCCATTCGACAGATACGTGACCGGTGAAACCGGACGTCAGCGGATGACCGCGTCCAACGCATCGCGGATGCGCCGCGTGGCGGCTTCGATGTCTGCGGCGCCAAAGATGGCGCTGATCACCGCCACGCCATGACCCCCGGCGTCGATCACCGTGGACACGTTCTCGTCATCGATTCCGCCAATGGCGATCACGGGAACGCCCTCGGGGGCCAGGGTCGCAAGACGTCGGAACCCTTCGGGGCCCAAAGGCGCTCCCGCGTCGGCCTTGCTGTGGGTGCGAAAGAACGGGCCGAGACTCCAATAGTGTGCGTCCGCCCTCGCAGCGTCGGTCGCCTCGTCGGCGCTGCCGACCGAGAGACCCACCCGGAGCGTGGAGGGCGCGACGGACCGAATCCCATCGAGCGGCAGGTCGTCGGCCCCCAAGTGCACGCCATGGGCTCCTGCCGCAAGCGCGACATCGAGCCGATCATTCACGTAGACCGGAACGTCTACAGCACCAAGCAATCGGTCCGTGGTACGCAGCAGTTCCGCGGCACCCGCCCGCTTCAAGCGGATCTGGATAGCCGTCGCTCCGCCGGCAACCGCGGCTCGACAGCCGTCCAGGACATCCTGCCCCGTGAGCTCAGGAGCGGTGACGGCGATCAGGCGGTAATCAGGAGACACGACTGAATATTATGGCGGTTCGAGGCATTCGCGGAGCCACTGTGGTGGCGGCAGACGATCGAGATCTGATTCTCGCGGGCACCAAAGAGCTGCTCGAGACGGTGATCACCGCCAATGATATTGCCGTGGACGACATTGCGAGCATAATGTTCACCATGACCCCCGACCTCCAAAGCGCATATCCCGCGCAGGCTGCTCGGTGGTTGGGATGGGATGATACCCCTTTGTTGGGTGCGGTGGAAACGGAAGTTCCCGGCGGCCTGCCGCGCTGCATCAGGGTGCTGATGCACGTGAACACCGACCGGGCGGCAGCGACCATCCAGCACGTTTACTTGCACGGAGCCCAAATTCTGCGCCCGGATCTGTAATGCAAACAATCATCGTGTCTCCGCGAGGAGCGAGGAGGTGGCGGCGCGGCCACCCCTGGATCTACCGCTCCGACGTGGAGCGGTCCGATGCGGCAGCCGGCGTCGTGCGCACCGAGGATACCCAGGGCAACTTCCTCGGCCAAGCTCTCTGGAGCCCGCCATCCGAGATCAGCCTGCGGTTCCTCACCACCCAGGAAGCTCCGATTGACGCCGACTGGTGGCACGACCAAGTCGCCGAGGCCTTGGCAGTGCGCGATCCAGAGAACATCGACGCTACCGGCTATCGGGTGGTTCACGCGGAGGGCGACGGCCTGCCATCGCTGATCGTCGACAAGTATGGGGAGATCGTCGTCGTGCAACTGCTGTCGGCTGGGTTGGAGGCGGTGCGGGACCAAGTTCTCGACGCCATCGACGCTACGGTCAAACCGAAATCGATTCTTCTCCGCAACGACGCGTCGGTGCGCCGCCACGAGGATCTCCCGTCGGAGGTCCAAGAGATCCGGGGTCCCATCCCCGAGTTTGTCGAAGCCCGAGAGGGGGCCATTCGGTACCTGGTCGCTCCCCACACCGGCCAGAAGACCGGCTGTTTCCTCGATCAGCGAGAAAACCGCATCCTCATGGGTGGAGCCGCGAAGGGCCACGCCCTCGACCTCTTCACCTACCAGGGCCTGTTTGCCCTGCAAATGGCCAAGCAGGCCGATTCGGTCGTGGCGGTGGACTCCAGTGCCGCGGCACTGGAAATCGGCGCGAAGAACGCCGAACTGAACGGGATCGACAAGATGACGTGGGTGGAGGCCAATGTCTTCGACCTCCTGCGTGAGTACGAACGTGACGGAAGGCGGTTTGACACCATCGTCCTCGACCCACCGGCGTTCGCCCGCCAGCGCTCCGCCATCGACCGGGCTCTGAGGGGATACAAGGAAATCAACCTCCGCGCCATGCGGATATTGGCGCCGCGGGGCACGCTGTTCTCGGCGTCCTGCTCCTTCCACATTGGACGGGATCGGTTCTTCGAGATGCTGCTATCTGCCGCCGCGGATAGCGGCCGACGTCTCGTTCTGGAGAAGACCACGGGCCAGGGCTGCGATCATCCCAACGTTCTCACCATCCCCGAAACCGGATATCTGAAAGGGGCGTTGCTGCGAGCGGTCGACTAGGGCGCCCCAGTCTTGACCACGTGACCGGCCGTTGCGAGGTTGACGGTGTGCCGACCAGCCCGGAATCCTACCGTCCGCCGCGGAGGACTCAGTCACTGCGCCGTGAGTATGAGGAGTTCATCCTGCAGCGCATTGAGGAGTACAAAGAGCAGCTCTCCCGAGAGGAGCTGCTGAATCTGGGCGACGAAGCTGTCCGCGAGCTCGACTCGGGTCCCGAGGGTCAGCTGGTCCTGACCGAAGTTCTCATGCTCGACCATGTGGACCGGATCATCAAGCGGCGGCTTCGCCTCCCCAGCTTCCGCCGCTGGCGCGAGAAGCACCTCAAGCTGCGGCGAGCACAACAATCACCCACCCACTGGGGTCTGCCCTCCGACATGCCGCTCCCAGACCTCGCCCGGCGAATGGGGGACGACGATGTGGCGTTGGTCGTCGGAACGCGAGCGGCAACGGCCGGCCTCTTACTCTCCGCCTACGACGTGAACGTGTTGCTGATCGACCAGGAATTGGCCAGCATCGAGGCGAACGAGACGCGCGCGGCGTCGGAGGCGCTCAGCCAGCGCTTCAAAGCGCTGGTCATCAGCCTGAGCGGGTGGTTTCCCGACGTGTACCCCCATTTGGTTGTGGTCGACCCGATCCTCATCGCCTCCCTGGACGCGGCGATCAGGGAAACCTGGATCGAACTGCTCAAGACCCACACTACCCCCGGTGGTGCGCACCTCCTTCTCCCTTCCGCGGCTGGGGAGGACGTCATCTCGCTTGATCTGTGGCGGCGTTACTATGCGGGGTGGGTGGTGAAATCCTCGTCGCGTGGGGGACGCCCTCCCTGGCATCTCGCGACCTCCCCATGAACGAAGTGGCCTAAACGTCGCGGGGCCGGCAAAGCGGCCGGCCCCCGTGCAACGTACTGCTGAACTGCGGCATCGACCTAGCGACGACGCTTTGGCCTCGTCGTGGCCTTCCGCTTCGTGGCCTTCCGCTTCGTGGCCTTGCGCTTCGTAGCCTTCCGCTTCGTGGCCTTCCGCTTCGTAGCCTTCCGCTTCGTGGCCTTCCCCTTCGTGGCCTTCCGCTTCGTGGCCTTCCGCTTCGTAGCCTTCCGCTTCGTGGCCTTCCGCTTCGTGGCCTTCCGCTTCGTGGCCTTTCGCTTCGTGGCCTTCCGCTTCGTGGCCTTCCGCTTCGTGGCCTTCCGCTTCGTGGCCTTGCGCTTGGTCGCCTTGCGCTTCGTGGTGCGCCTGGCGGCCTTGCGCTTCGTGGCCTTCTTGGCCTTTCGCCTAGCTGGCATAAAAACTCCTCCCGGGAATAATGAGTCGATCCGTCCGGATTGGGCGGATCTTACGTTGCGCGGCGGAGTCCGCCGCAGACCACTCTTGTATGCTCGAGCACATGAGTGGAAGTCACATTCATCTGACGCCGAAACGCTGATTCGTGTTCAGTTGTTGTTTTGGAAGAGAAGGAAACGGGAAGCAAGATCGCGCCATCGGATAGAAGGGCCGGCGCTGCCTCTAACGTAAGGCACCGTTTCGTACAGTATTCCTGTTTGTAGCGTCGATGCCGCTTCATGCAATTCAGTTTCCGGTCGGCGCTTAAATCGAAGCGAATATTATACATACAGGCAAAACACGCAATACTTTTTTAGGGATTCACCAACACAACACAACGATCAACGCTTGGCATTTCCCAACACCAAACGAAAGAAACGCGCAAAAATCGCGAGCACCAACGCGTGATCGAGCACCTAGAGTCGTTCCTGTGAGCGTTCCAGTCGTCACGTGTACACCCCAAAAACCAATCCAGACTTCTGCCTCAACGTAGAACGTTTGTTCCTCACGTCTGTGAGGAAAATCACCTTTCTCTTCACACTCAATGCCGTTTCGCGTCCGCCGATTATATTCCAGCACGACTTCAAACAACCTTCCCGCGAGCGGTTCATGCGTGCTATTCAGAAACTCGAGCGGGCCCCCGGCCTGACTCTGACAGACGTTCCCAAGCCCACCTGCGGCCTCATCGATGTGCTGATTCGCGTCCGTCACGCGGGGGTTTGCGGCACCGACCTTCACATCGCCGACTGGGACGAATGGGCTCAGGGACGCATCAACCCCCCCGTCGTGGTCGGCCACGAGTTTGCCGGTGAAATCGTGGAGATTGGCCAGGATGTGGGCGACGCCTTTCACATCGGACAGCGGGTGACCGCGGAGGGCCATATCGTCTCAGGCCACACGCGGCAGAGCCGCACCGGCCAAGGCCACGTGTGTCCCAGCACCCGGATCATCGGGGTCGAATGTGATGCCGCTGGGCGACATTTCCACGATCACGGGATCCATCATGGACCCCATCGGCAACGCGTTTCACACGGTCCTGACCGCGGAGATTCCCGGGAGCACCGTCCTCGTGCTCGGCTGCGGCCCCATCGGGTGCTTCGCCGTTGGGATCGCGCGCGCTGCCGGCGCCGCCCTGGTCGTCGCGGCGGACCTCAACCCGCGGCGACTCGAGCTCGCCGAGCAAATGGGCGCGCAGGTCTGCATCGACGTCACACGGGAAGATGTCGTGCATCGGGTGATGGACGAGACCCGGTCGGAAGGCGTCGACGTGGTCTGCGAGATGTCCGGACATCCGGTGGCCATCCGGCAGGCGCTGGAGTGAACGAAGTGCCCATTCGACTCGCCAACGACGTGATCTTCAAGGGACTCACGCTCTACGGCGTCGTGGGACGGAAGATGTTCGAGACGTGGTACCAGATGCAGTCGTTCCTCGGATCCGGCCTCTTCGATCCGTCGCCCGTGGTCACCCACACTTTTCCCATGGAACAGATCGACGATGCCCTCGCCGCCATTCGGTCGGGTGAGGCCGGCAAGGTCATCCTCGAAATCGGAGGAAGTGCATGAACACCTCGGTGGAGCAACGGCTCCGAAACGAAATCGACCAGTTTCGCCAGGACGGCGTCTACAAACGGCTCAACCATCTGGATTCGCCACAGGCGCCCCGGGTCACGATGGAAGGACGGGGCGACGTCATCATCCTCTCGAGCAACAACTACCTCGGCCTGAGCAACGAGCCTTCGGTGGTGCAAGCAGGACGGGAGGCGCTGGACCAGTTTGGAGCCGGGACGGCTAGCGTCCGTTTCATTTGTGGCACGTTCACCGTACACCGAGAGCTGGAGCAGGAGCTCGCGGAGCTGGTGGGAACCGAAGCTTCGCTCACTTATGTGTCGTGCTGGAATGCCAACGAGGGCCTGTTCGCCACGCTTACCGGGCCCGACGACATCATCATCTCCGATCGACTGAACCACGCGTCGATCATCGACGCCATGCGCCTTGCCAAGTCGATCAGCAAGTGCGAGACGGCGGTATACGAGCACTCCGATCTCGACGACCTCAAGGCCAAGCTGGAAGCCGCCAAAGACAAGCGGGCGCGGTACGTGGTGACGGATGGCATCTTCTCCATGGAAGGTGACGTGGCCAAGTTGGCGGGCATTTTGGAGCTGGCTCGGGAGTACGATGCCGTCGTGGCCGTGGACGATTCCCATGCCACCGGCGTGCTCGGCGCCACAGGCCGGGGAGTGGCCGAGCACGCCGGCGTGCTGGGCGAGGTGGACATCATCACTTCGACGTTGGGGAAGGCCCTGGGTGGTGCGGCCGGCGGATTCGCCGCGTCCTCCTCCACGCTCACCGATTACCTCACGCAGCGGGCCAGGCCCCAGCTGTTCTCCAACGCCCTCCCGTGCACCGTGGCCGGAAGCGCTCTGGGTGCGGTGCGGTATCTCCGGAGCAACCCCGAGCGCGTCACCACGCTCCACGAGAACGCCCGGTACTTCCGCGGGGAGCTGCTGGCCAGAGGGTTCAAGCCGTTGGCGGGCGACACGCCCATCATTCCGGTGATTCTGGGCGAGACGGCCAAGGCCATCCAGATGAGCAACCTCCTGCTGGACGAGGGGGTGTTCGTCACGGGATTCGGCTTCCCGGTCGTGCCCCAGGGGGAGGCCCGGGTCCGCTGCCAGGTTTCCGCCGGACACACCCGGGAGGATCTTGATCAGGCCCTGGATGCCTTCGTGAAGGTCGGAAAGCGGCTGAAGTTGATCTAGATCACCGCCGAATGATCAACCTTCAAGTAATTTCACGGTTTCAGGACTTAAACCGCCCATTCTCAACGCTATACGAGGTTTGGGGGTGGATTTTTGGCTCGAAATCCCTATTTTGGGGATCCCAGTACCCTGACGGCTAACTCGTTGGAGGCAAACCAGATGCGAAATCGAAGCGGAATTCTCCTGGCTGCCCTGCTGGTGGCGGCCCAGACGGTTCCGGCCAACGCCCAAGACCGTTCATGGCAGAAGAGATGGTATTGGGGAGCCCAGGGAGGAGCCTACCTCTTCAGCGCCAACGGCAATAAGACCGGCTTCACCGCCGGGGGCCACTGGTTCATCACGGCGGGCCGCTCCGCATTGTATCTGGCGTACGACCAGCTCTTTTTCGACACCGTCACCAACCTGCAGATCAGCACGGGTCAACTCGTCAACTTCTCGGCCGGTAACCGCATGCAGGCCACGGTCTACGCGGTCCCCACCGACGGCAAGCTGCAGGTGTTCGCGGGGGGTGGATTCGCCATCCACCGCGTTACTGACGCCGAGCCCCAACCGCCGACCACCGGCCCCAACGACGTGACCGATGTGGAGCAGGCGGCGACCAAGGCGTTCCTGATCTTGAGTGCCGGCGCCCAGCTCCGGTTCATGGGGCGCTGGGCGTTCTTCGGACAGTACCAGTTCATGCCCGCCAGCGATGATTTCGTGATTCGGAGCCAGCAGCACGTCTTCAACGTGGGGCTACGGTTCTCGCTGACTCACGCGGAGGAAGTGGTCTCGACGGAGCGCTGAATCACCCCCGGCGAGAGAGCCACGGGGAGTCGATTTCGAAGAACCGGAGCGGCCAGTCCGCCGCCCTCATGATCCCCACGCGGGGCCCCGACCCCACCTTTCCGCGGGAAGGTGGGGTCGCTTGCTTGATGCAGACCCGGGCACCATCCAGCGGTGCCTCGTTCATCGCTGCCGTGATTCCCAGGGCCTGGGTCAGACGCCCCGGACCCGCGCAGAGGAGCCGGGGTTCGTCCCGTCCCCGCCGACGCGACATCGCGGCCAACCCCCGAATGGGCTCCAGGGCACGCACCAGGACTGCCGCCGGATATTCCTCCCGCTCAGTGACCACGTTGAAGCACCAATGGACTCCGTACGACCGGTACACATAGGCGGTACCGGGCGGCCCGTACATGGCCTCCATCCGTGGAGTACGACGCCAGTCGGCGCTGTGCGAGGCGGGATCGTGGGGCCCGACGTACGCCTCCACCTCGACGATGCGCCCGGCGGTCACCGTCCGCCCCACACGGGTCTCGAGGAGGCAGCCCAAAAGACCGCGCGCGACCCTTGCGGTGTCGCGCGCGTAGAACTCGCTGGGGAGAATGTGGGCCTCAGTCGTCTTTTTCTTCTCCTCGAAGCCGCTGCATCATGCGCTGGAGGATCCCACCGCTCTTGGGTTCCTCCGGCACGACGCGTTTCTCGATAACGGACGACGCGGCCTTGGTCTCCCGAGAGGCCCTCTCACCACCCTGTGTACCGGGCTTCGACGCGGCGTTCCTTCCCCCCCCACCCTTCCGAGCCTCTCCCCCCTCGCCGGGTGCCTGGCCTCGGCTTTCGGCACTCGGGCGACGTGTGGTCTGCCGTCGCTGTCCTCGGCGTCGCGGACGCGGGCCGTCATTCCCTGAGGACTTGGCAGAGGACTTGGCATCCGGCGTCTGCCCACCGTGTCGTGGGACCCCCCCCGTTTGGGGCGTACTGCGGCGTGCCCCTTTCGTGTCCCGGTCCTTCGGCGGCGGCGCCGATTCCTCCCGGCGTTCTTCCGGCCGGGGTGAGGGCGGCTTGCGGCCCCGACTCCCACCGCGCCCACGCACCGACCTCCTCGTGGGAATCGCCCGGGGCAATACCACCTCGACCTCGGGCTCGGGATCCGGGCTGGCCTCGGGCTTGGGTTCGGAGACAATGCCGGAAGTGGGCTCGGTGGCCTTCGGCCCGGGCTTGGCATCCCGGGAGCGACTGCTCCCGCGACCCCGGAGGGACCGCTGCCGCTGCCGCTCCTCTGGAGGGCGCTTCGCCTCGGTCTCGGGAAGCGACGGAGGCTCCACCACCTCCTCGGCCGAGGGGGCCGAGGCCGGCTTCTCCTCCTCCGGCTTCGGGCGGGACCCCTTCTTCGTGCGGGTCCACTTCCCCCGCTCCGGCGGCGGTTTGGCTTCCGGCTCGGCTTTCGGCTGGGCTTCCTCCTCGGCCACCGCCTCGGACAAGAGCTTCAGCGCATATTTTCTGCCGTCCTTCACGAGGTTGATGATGTTGGCGTCGCTCGCCTGCCGGAGCATGCGGTTGAAGCGTCGTGGCTCGAAAATGGGATCTTTCGGATCGTCCGCCAGCTCGGCCATCCGCTCGCGGGCGGCCTTGCTGCTCGTCGAGTCGTCCCCGACGGCCTTTAGGTCAACCAGGGTGCGCTTCAACAGCGCGAACGCGTTCGCCAGAATCAGCGCCCCGCCCCCCGCGGCCTCCTCGACACTTCGCCGCGTATCCTTCTTGGGCGGCTTCGCTCGGGGCCGTTCCTCGACTGCCAGAGGCGCGACCGCACCGTCGGGAGGGACGTTGGCGTCGGATCCCAAGTCGATTTCGTACTGGCCGCTCTCCAGCTTTTCCAGCACCAGCAATTTGCGGCGACTCGCCTCCAGCACGAACTTGCTGAAGCGGTTGTACCCGGCGTCCTTTTCGTCGAAGTGGGGATCGATCTGCTGCATGACCTGTTTGAGCCGATCCGATCGCATGGTGTCGTTGCTCTCCCTCATGTGGAGCGCTGCCTCGACCACGAGCTCCCAGGGATCCCGTCGCTTGACCTCGACCTCACCCTCCTTCGCGAGACCGGTCACGTCGGTATAGCTGTAGTACTCATCGCAATTCTGCACCAGCAGATCGCTGGCAGACTCGCGGATCCCCACCCCCACCACCCACTTGCCGTACTCTTTGAGCTTGAGCACGAGGCTCGAGAAATCGCTGTCCCCGGAGAGCAGGATGAACGTCTTGATTTCGGGCCGCGTGAACACCAACTCGAGCGCGTCGATCGCCAGGCGAATATCCGTGGCGTTCTTCTTGTTGGAGCCGAACGCCGGCGCGAAGATCAGGTCGATCGACGCTTCCGAGAGCGGTACGATGTACTGGGGGTAGCGACGCCAATCGGCGTACGCCCGTTGGACCGCGACCTTCCCCTTGATGATCGCGGAGTTGAGCAGTTCCCGAAGCTGTTGCTGGAGATCCGATCGGATCCCCATTGTCACATTGTCGAAATCGATCAAGAGTGCTGCGTTGCCTGCGGTGCTTCGTGTTTCAAGCTGTGTGGGCGACACCGCGCGCCCGGGGATTCTTTCATTCACGTAGTGCTCATCTCGAGTCGCACCAACTCCGCCAGTTCCATTCGCTTCACCTTCCCACTCCCGGTCATCGGGAAGCTGTCGAAGAAACGAACGAGGTCGGGGACCTTGTAATCGGCAACCTGGTCGCGGGAGTAATCCTTCAACTCGTCCCCCGTGACGATGGCGCCTTCGACCGGAACGATGCCGGCGCAAATCAGCTCCCCGAGAATCTCGTTGGGAATCCCAAATACGCAGACGTCGTCAACACCAGGATGCGTGCGGAGGACATCCTCCACTTCGCGCGGATAAATGTTGTAGCCGCCACGAATGATCATGGCCTTGCGGCGGCCCACGATCGAAACAAACCCGTCTTCATCGGTGACGGCGAGGTCACCGGTGAGAAAATACCCCTCGGGTGTGAACGACCGTTCGGTTTCCGATGGCATGCGGTAGTATCCCGACATGACATTCGGTCCCCTCACCGCGAGTTCGCCCGCAGCCTCCTTCCCGTGGAGGGCGCTCGTCTTGACATCGACGATCTTCAAGTCCACCCCTCCAATCGGCCGGCCGACGGTGGTATCACGCGCCTCGGGGGAATCCTCGAAGCGTGTGATCGTCACCGTCGGTCCCGTTTCCGTCAGGCCGTAGGCGATCTGCACGTCGTTCCACTCCCGAACTCGCCGCACCAGGTCCGCGGAGACCGGGCTCCCGGCCACGATGCCGGTTCGGATAGTGGATAGGTCCCGGCTCTCGAATGACGGTTCGCGCATCAAGAGCTGGAACATGGTCGGCACCCCGTGACAGATGGTGACACCCTCGCGCTCGAGCAGGTTCAAGGCCTCTGTGGCTTTGAACCGATCCTGCACCACGAGCGTGGCTCCGGTCACCAGTGAGGAGATGGCGATGTGGGTTCCGAAGACCGTCGACAGCGGCACGGCACAGAACACCACCTCCCCCTCTCGGGGGGCGAGCACCTCCGTCGTCCGGACGGCCGTGAGGACCAGGTTCTCGTGCGTCAGCACCACACCCTTGGGCTTTCCCATCGTGCCCGAGGTGTACATGATCGCCAGGGCGTCTGTCGCCGGATCCAACTCCGCGATGGGCTGCGGCGTCGTACGACCACCCGATGCCAGATCGCGAAAGCGGAACACCCGATCATCGTACCAGCGGTCCTCATCGCCGACTGTGATGAGGTACTGGAGATCGGGCAGCTCGGTGATGAGCTCGTCAAAGGCGTCGAGCGGATCGACGTCATTCGACTCGGCCACCACCAAGAGACTCGCCTCCGCATGCCGCAGCTGGTACTTGAGCTCGTTGTAGCTCACGGAGGGGTCGATGGGGACGACGATAGCCCCCGAGCGAGCGGCGGCGATGAGACAGATGATCCACTCTGGCCGATTGGGAAGCTCGATGGCGACCGAATCCCCGGCCCCAATGCCGAACTCGCCCAGCGCTGCCTGCAACGCCCTGGCTTCCTGGTCCACCTGGCCATACGTCATACGCCGCGCCCCAAAGACGAGGCATTCCCGATCGGGATTCTTCTCCGCCTGTTCGGCGAAGAGTTCGGCTAGGTGATAGGTTGCCAATTATCCTCTGTCACAAGGACCGTAATCAACAAAGCTAGCCGAAAGGGAGCCACGTCACCACCTTTCGCCCTACTCCCCCAATACCTTGATGATGACCCGCTTCCGCCGCTGTCCATCCCACTCGCCGTAAAACACCCGCTGCCACGTCCCGAGGTCCAGGGCGGCGGCGGTGATGGGTACGATCACCTCGTGCCCCACGGTCAAGCTCCGGAGATGGGCGGCCGCGTTGTCCTCCCCCGTGAGGTTGTGCTGGTATCGGTCGGGGTCCCATGGGGCGATCGTGCCCTCCAACCACTCCTTGATGTCGTGCCACAGTCCGGATTCGTGGTCGTTCACGAATACCGACGCCGTGATGTGCATCGCCGACACGAGGACGAATCCCTCCTGGACCCCGGCGGCCGCCACCTGCTCCGCCACCTCGTCGGTGATGTCGATTATCTCCTGACGTTTCTTGGTGTCGAACCAGAGGTAATGGGTGTGTGACTTCATGCTCCCTCCACCGAAGGTTCCTCGCCAACCGGAGAGCCCATCGGCATCGAGAAGGCGAGCCGGCCCCGGGCCGGACCGCTCGAAGAGCTGAGGGCGGTGTTACAGTTGAGAGATCTGGGTTAGCGTGCCCTGACCGTAGAACAGACGAATGTACTTCGATTGGATGGGGGTCAGCCGCCGGACAGCCCACGCCAAGTGTACGAAGTGCGGCTCGTGCGGCGCCTTGCGAGGGCGCATACCGCACTCGTCGGGCAACCGGCTTCCCTTCCTCGTGTTGCACGTCGAACACGAGGTGGTAACGTTGGTCCATTCGTTGGTGCCACCACGTGAGAGAGGAACCAGATGATCACGTGTGAGGCATTCACGGTTACGGAACTGGTCCGCCGATCGACCACAGTATTGACAGCTGTATCGGTCCCGGGCGAACAGAAACGTGTTGGTGACCTGGCGACGGAACTTGCGAGGAACGTGAACAAACCGGACCAGTCGAATGACACTCGGCCGCGGAATAATGAGATGCTCGCTGCGGAAAACCCTATCCCGGTCTACCTCGACGATCTCGGCCTTGCCATCGATGACGAGCCGCAGCGCCCGCCGGACCGGAACGAGGGTCAGCGGCTCGAACGACGTGTTCAGTGCCAAGCAACGTGCGTGCAGCCCCATATGACACAAATCCCGCCGCGTGTCCAAATCCGGCGGGCGGAAACGGGTTCGTAGGTATTCTACCCAGCGCCGTAAGCTCTTGCAAGACCGTAGCTTCTGTCAATGCCATCCGGTTACTTGTCTACCATCGGCCATGTTGACTCGCGACGAACTAAGATCGCAAATCGAGCAGCACGTCGAGGGACTCCTCCCACTCGAGGATCTCGCGGCGTGGGCCGAGGGCGTGTTTCGGGACGAAGAGTTCGAGTCGGCCTTCGCCGACCAGATCTCGGAGGTGCTCGCCGCGCTGCGTGAGGCGGTGGACCCCCACCGCTTTCGCTGGGAAGAACCCGACTTCGATTCCCTGCTCGAGGAGTTGGGGAGCTAAGCCGCGCCGAACTCCCGCTCCAAATCGTCGAGTTGCACCACGACCGAGGCCCGCGATGTCCCACCCACGGTGCGCCGCCGCTCGACGGAATCCTCGAATGATCCCAGACGGACCAGCACGTCGGGCAGGCTGCCGTGGATCCCCGCCGCGCGATCCGGCGGGACGTCGCGGAGTGGGATTCCCAGGGTCTCCGCGGCTTGGACGAGGCGCCCTGCCAGCCCGTGGGCGTCGCGAAACGGCACGCCCTCGTCGACCAGCTCGTCGGCAACATCGGTGGCCAAGAGCGTCTCCCTGAGCGCCGATTGCATCCGCTCCGGAACGGGCTCCAGTGTCTCCACGGCCCCCCGCACCGCCGGCAGCGTGACCAGCATCGTGTCGACGGCCTCGAACAGCACCGCCTTGTCCTCCTGCAAATCCTTGCTGTATCCCGCGGGCAACCCCCGCATCGTGCCGAGCATGGCCACCAGGTCGCCCAGCGTCCGTGCCGCCTTCGCCCGGGCGAGCTCGAAGACGTCCGGGTTGCGCTTCTGGGGCAGGAGGCTGGAGCCCGTAGAAAACGCATCGCTCAATCGCACGAATCCGTACTCGGTCGAGCTGTAGGTGACCAACTCCCCACCCAGACGAGACACGTGGGTCGCCAACAAGGTGATCGCGAACAACAGCTCCGCGACGAAATCTCGATCGCCCGTGGCGTCGAGGGCGTTGGACGACACGGCGCGAAATCCGAGGGCCTCACGCAACTGCTCGCGGTCTACCGCCACCCCCGATCCCGCAAGGGCGCCGGACCCCAGGGGAAGTTCGGACACCCGGCGCCGCGCCTCCGCCAAGCGCTCCCGGTCGCGCACCAGTGGTCGCGCGTGGGCGGCGAGGACGTACCCCCAACGAACCGGTTGCGCCTGCTGGCCGTGGGTGTACCCGGGGAGAAGCATGTCCAGCCCGTTGCGGGCCTGCACCGCGAGAGCGGACCCCAGAGCTGCGACCTGTCCGTCCAGGGCGTCGATGGCGTCGAGGCACCACAATCTCAGGTCGGTGGCGACCTGGTCGTTACGGGAACGGCCGGTGTGGAGCTTCCCGGCGAGAGCGCCCACCTCTTCGTACAGCAGGCGCTCCACCAACGTGTGAATGTCCTCGTCGTCGGCCTCGGCCGCATCGCCACCAGCGAGTCGCCGGTGCACGCGATCGAGGCCCTCGAGGAGGGACGCGGTCTCGTGGGAATCCAGTACCCCGGCGTCGCCCAAAGCCGCGACCCACGCCTTGCTGCCACGGATGTCGTGGGCCCACAGGCGACGGTCCACCGGGAGACTGTTGTTGAGGGCGGCGAGGGCCTCGCTGGGCGGCGTAGCAAAACGCCCGCCCCACATGTGGTGTGAGGCGGACGATGCGTCGTCGTTGGAGTCGCTACCGTGGGTCACACCAATGTGCTCTCCCGTGCACTGCGCAGTTCCGACGCCAGCCGCTCCTGCAGACCGTAGAGCCGGATGAACGCCCCGGCATCGGTTTGATCGTACACGTCATCGGCCTCAAAAGTAACGTGTTTGCCCGAATAGAGGCTGAACGGACTCTGCCGCGAGCGCACGGTGACGTTCCCCTTGAACAGCCGCAGCTCGATGTCGCCGGTCACGCGCTGTTGGGTGGTGGCGAACAGTGCATCCAACGCCTCCCGCTCCGTTGTCCACCAGCGGCCCTCGTAAAGCAGGTCTCCGTACCGCGGAGCCAGTTGATCCTTGAGGTGCAGCGTCCGCCGGTCCAGGGTGATCTGCTCCAGCTCCCGGTGCGCGGCGCGCAACAGCGTCCCGGCCGGGGTTTCGTACACACCCCGGGACTTCATCCCCACCAGGCGGTCCTCCACGATGTCCGCCCGACCAACACCGTGGGCGCCGGCCACCGCATTGAGGTGCTCGATGAGGGCCACCGGCCCCAACGGCACGCCGTCCACCGCCACGGGATCGCCGGTCTCGAACTCGATCCGCACGTCCTGGGGCGTGTCCGGTGCCTCGGCGGGATCGTTGGTCAGGAGATAGAGATCGTCGGGCGCTGGCGTCCCGATATCCTCCAGCACGCCACCCTCGTGGGAGCAGTGCCACAGGTTTCGATCCCGGGAATACGGCTTTTCCAGCGAAGCCTCGACCTCGATGCCCCTGGCGGCCAGGTACTTCAACAGATCCTCACGTCCCTTGAAGCTCCACTCCCGCCACGGGGCGATGATCCCCAGATCGGGGGCCAGGACCCCGTACGTGAGTTCGAACCGCACCTGGTCGTTCCCCTTGCCCGTGCACCCGTGGGCCAGGTTGTGAGCGTTGGCCTCACGAGCCGCGGCCACCTGTGCCGCCGCGATGGCCGGCCGGGCCATGGCCGTCCCCAGGAGGTATTCCCTGGCGTACACGGCGCCGGACTTGATGGTGGGGAAGACGAAATCCCGGACGAATTCCTCGCGCAGGTCCCGGACCACACACCCCAGCGCGCCCGATCGGATGGCCTTTTCCTCTATACCGTCCAGCTCCCCGGGTCCCTGCCCCACATCGGCGGCAAAGCACAGCACACGGGCGTCATACGTCTCCTTCAACCAGGGGACAATCGCCGAGGTGTCGAGTCCGCCGGAATACGCCAATACGACCAAAGGGCCCATCTTCGCTCCCACTGATGCAGATTTATGCGATCGAGCGAATAAAAATACAACAACCCAGGCCTATGTCAACTCTTGATTCCGGCAAGATCGTTGAGGCGGCGGGTGATCCTGGCCCTGGCGTCCTCGCTCCGGGTGATGATGAGCAGGGTGTCGTCCCCGGCGATGGTTCCCAGAACGTCGTCCCAGGAGGCGTGATCCAGGGACCCTCCCAGGGCCTCGGCGCTCCCCGGGGGCGTCCGCACCACGGCGAGGGACGCCACGCCGTCGATGCTCAGCAGGAGCGTGGGCACCAGCTGTTCCACGGGCGGGAAAGGAGACATGTGTTCGGTGGGGACGGCATAGAACGAGCCGCCCTCCGGGTCGGTCACCTTGGCCAGTCCCAGATCCCGTAGGTCCCGGGACAGGGTCGCCTGGGTCACCTCGGTTCCCTCGGCGTGGAGCAACTCCCGAAGCTGCTCCTGGCTGTGAACGCGTTCCCGTTGGACGAGTCGAATGATGGCGGCGTGTCGTTGGGCTTTCATGAATTGCTGAAGGGGGCTTTGGTCTGTCGGGCGTCATACACGCACCGCCCTCCAACATACGTCCGAACCACGTCTCCGGCACGGGTGTCGAGGATCCGGCGGGCCAGGCCGGCCCCGTCCAGCCCCGTGTCGGGAGGGCAGGAAAGCACGCTCAGGTCGGCCCATTTCCCCTCCTCCAGGGACCCGATCTCCGAATCCATTCCCAGTGCCCTGGCTCCCCCCAGGGTCCCCACCTCGATGGCCTCCTCGGCTGTCAGGCCTCCGTGGTCCCGTACGGCTCGCATCTCCCGAAACAGGTCCAGGGACCCCACGCTCGCCACGGAGTCGGTCCCGATCCCCAGCACCAGTCCTGCCTCCCGGAAGGCCGCAATGGGGGGAGCGCCGTGACCGTGACGCTCGTTCGAGACGGGGCAAAGGGCGACACAGCAGCCCCGATCTCGCAGCAGCTCCACGTCTGGGGCGTCTGCCCGGACGGCGTGGATGGCCAGCAGTCCCTCGTGCAGCACCCGCGTCTCCTCCAGGAGGGCGACGGGAGATCGAGCCCGTTGGATGGGCGGGATGCCGCGCAGCTGCCACGCCGCGGCGAAGGGACCCGTGCCCCTCGCAACCAGGTCCGCCTCAGCTTGGGATTCGGCGATGTGCACCGCAACGGGGATGCCCGCCTCGGCGGCGCGCTCCGCCACCAGCCGGTAGAGGGTTCGGCTCACCGTGTAGGGCGCGTGGGGCGACACCCCCACGGCGACCGTTTCGCCGGCCCGCTGGACGAGCTCATCGTACACCCGCTCCAGGCCTGCCAGAGCGTCGGCGGCTTGATCGGGGTGGGGGCCGAACACCTCCTGGTAGAACACCCCCCGCCCCCCCAGGCTGGTCAGGGCGTCCACCACCATACCGCTGTCACCGGTGTCGGCCACGGTGGTGGTGCCCCACGTCCACGCGTCCCGCACGCCCTGTTCGGCGCTCAGGCGGAACGCCTCGACGGACATGGCGTCCTTGGCGCCCCGCAGGTGGAGGATCCACGCGAAGAAGTCGTCGTCCTCGATGCTCCCGCCCAGGGCGGTGAGCTCCAGATGGGTGTGGAGGTTCACCAACCCCGGCATCACCAGGACGTCGGCCAGCTCGACGATCTCCGCGCCCTCGGGACGCGGCACCTCCCGATCCGGGCCAACCTGAGCAATCCGGCCGTCGCCCTGAACGAGAACGGCCCCGTCGACTACCACGGGGCCGGACACTGGATAGACGGCACGGGCGGCGATCCTCAGCAGGTCAGTGCCCTCCCGCACCGCGATGAACCTGGGCACTCCACCCGCCGGGAGGCGCCCCAGCTACGGTGCCGATGCCGAACTGGAAGGGGTCCGGATGATAGGGGCAGTACTCGGTGGGTTCCGTCCCCGGGATGTACCACTCCTGGTAGCGCTCCCTGATGGGACAGTACCGCGTGGCCAGATAGCCGGTGAACTTGTCCACCTGCCGGCTGATGAGCGTCTCGGGGCGGTCCCACAAAGTGGAGTCGGGTGTGGCGCGCCGGGCGTAGACCTCGTTCATGTACTCGGCCCAGGCCGGCGCCGCGAGGCCTCCTCCCGTTGCGGCGTCCATGATGCGCTTCGGTTGATCGAACCCCATCCAGATGCCTGTCACCAACTCGGGCGTGAAGCCGATGAACCACACGTCGGAACCGTCGTTGGTGGTGCCGGTCTTGCCCCCGGCCTGCACCCTCCAGGGGAACCCTCCCCGCAACCGCACGGCTCCCCACGCGGTTCCGGTTCCCGTGTTCACGACCTCCTGCATCATGCTGTTGAGAATCCACGAGTGGTCCCGATCCATGATGCGCTCGGTCTTGACCTGGGGCTCCCACACGATGTTGCCGTCGGCGTCCTCCACCCGGAGGATCCCCAAGGGAGCCGCGTGGACACCCAGCGTTGAGAACGCGGTGTACGCCGACACCATTTCGATGGGGTAGACGTCGCCGGCCCCGATGGCGGTGGAATGCGCCTCGGGGATTCGCGTGGACAGTTTGTAGTGGTGCGCCTCGCCCACGAACGTCTGGATGCCGAGCTCCATGCCGAGCTGGATGGCGATCAAGTTCCGGGACGTGCGGAGCCCTTGCCGCAGCGTCATGGGGCCGCGATAGTCGCCCTCGAAGTTCCGGGGCTCCCACGGCTGTCCCGTCGTGGGCTGAAACACGCTGATGGGCTGATCCACGATGATGTAGCTGGCGGGTCGATCGGCCCGAATCGCCGCGGAGTACACAAACGGCTTGAACGTGGAGCCCGGCTGCCGGAGGGCCTGCACCGCCCGGTTGAACTTGGATTCCTCGTAGTTCCGCCCCCCCACCATGGCCCGGACGTACCCGTTCTGGGACTCCATGGTGACGAGAGCCCCCTGGAGATAGGGCATCTGGCTCGACTCCGTGATGACCCCACCGAGGCTGTCGTGAATCCGCTGGTACGAGGGGTGGGGGAACTCGAGGATCGGGTAGCTCGGATCTCCGGGACGGAGGTTGCCCGCTTCGATTTCACGGAGCCTGTTCTCCAGCGCCCGCTCCGCCGCGATCTGCATCTGGAGGTCGAGGGTGGTGTAGATCCGGAAGCCCCGCTCGAAGAGGTCGGGGCCGAACCGGTGGTAGAGCTGCCTCCGCACCCACTCCACGAAGTACTCCCCGACCCCCAGGAAGTCCTCCCGAGAGCTCACCTCGATGGGATAGGCCTTCCACGCCTCGGCTTCTTCGGGTGTGAGATAGCCCTCGTCCCGCATGGCGTTGAGGACCGTGTTGCGCTTCTGCAACGCCGTCTCGGGGTGACGCCGGGGCTCGTACCGGTTGGGCAAGGGTGCCAGCGAGGCCAGCAGCGCGGCTTCCGCCACGTTCACCTCCGACGCCGATTTCCCGAAATAGCGGCGAGCGGCTTCCTCGACGCCGTTCGCCCTGCCGCCCATGAACACCATGTTCAGGTACAACTCGAGAATGCGCTCCTTGGGATACGTCCGTTCCAGCTCCAGCGCCACCTGGATCTCCCGGAGCTTCCGCTGGACGCTCCGCTCCGCCGAGGGGAGCTGGTCCGTGAACACGTTCCGGGCGAGCTGCATGGTGATCGTGGACCCGCCGGCCAGCCGGCGTCCCAGAGCCAAGTTGCGGAACTGCCGGACGAAGCCCCGGAGGTCTACACCCGAGTGCTGGAAGAAGCGCCGGTCCTCCGCGGCGAGGAACGCCGCCGGGACGGCGGCAGCCATTTCTTCCAGGGCGATGACGGTGCGGCTCTCCCCCATGTCCTGAATCAACTGCCCGTCGGCGGCGTAGAACTTGGCGGCCTGCACCGGCTGGAAGGTCTCGAGGTAGCTGATGGAGGGACAGGAGGTGCCGGCACAGGCCCGGGTCCACGACCCCACCGTGACGCCGAACCCCAAGCCCATCACGGCAAAGAAGCCGAACCCCACTGTCCGGCGGGCTTCCGGCTTTCGCCACATCGCCACCAGGGGCTTTACAGGAGATACCATCGGTCCCCCAACGTAAACAGAACCATGTTGGCTTGCCAGCGGTTACCAGGCTTCGTAACCTTCGCCGCGATGGACACTTTCCTCGAAGAACTCACGTGGCGTGGCATGATCCACGACAGCACGCCCGGGCTGGCCGAGCGGCTCGCCCAAGGGCCGATCACGGCGTACGGGGGGTTCGATCCCACGGCGTCGAGCCTCCAGATCGGCAACCTGGTCCTGGTGATGCTCCTGGCCCACCTCCAGCGGGCGGGGGGGACTCCCATCCTCCTCGTGGGCGGCGGCACGGGCTTGATCGGCGACCCCAGCGGCCGGAATGCCGAACGTCCGCTCCTCGACAACGCCACGGTGGAAGACCACGTCCGGAGGCAGCGCGCCCAGCTCGAACGGTTCCTGGATTTCGAGAGCGCCACCAATCCCGCCGTGGTGGTCAACAACGCCGACTGGCTCCGTTCCATGGGTCTTGTGGAGTTCCTCCGGGACACGGGAAAGCACTTCACCATCTCCCTGATGTTGCAGAAGGAATCGGTCAAGACCCGCCTGGAGTCGGGGATCTCGTACACCGAATTCACCTACATGCTGCTCCAGGGATACGACTTCCTTCACTTATACCGCACCCGGAGCTGCGAGTTGCAGCTGGGCGGGAGCGACCAATGGGGCAACATCACGGCGGGCGTCGACTTGATCCGGCGGATCGACGGGGGAGAGGCCCACGCCCTCTGCGCGCCACTGCTCACCACCTCGGCGGGCGTCAAGTTCGGGAAAACTGCAGAGGGTGCCGTGTGGTTGGACCCGGCCCTCACGTCCCCATACAAGTTCTACCAGTTCTGGATCAACGTGGACGATCGCGACGTGGACTCGTATCTCAAGATCCTCACGTTCAAATCCCGGGACGAGATCACCGAGCTGATGGAACAACACACCGCCGAGGCAGGAGCACGGACGCCGCACCGGGCGTTGGCGCACGATCTCACCGCGCGGATCCACGGCGAGGACGTCACCGCGCGGGTCGGCGCGGCGTCCCAGGTGTTCTTCAACCGACAAAGTGTCGACACGATTCGGTCCGCGTCCGCGGAGGTGTGGGAGACGTTGGAGGCCGAGCTGCCCTCGTGGACCACGACCACCAGCGCCCTACCGGCGAGCGTGGTGGACCTCGTCGCCGAGTCCGGGCTCACGGACTCCAAGAGCGACGCGCGGCGACAACTCCAACAGGGCGGCATCTACGTCAACGGCGAGCGGGCCGGCGCCGACGGGACCGTGGCGGACTATTCGCTCCTCGCGGATCGCTATATCTGGCTGCGTCGGGGAAAGAAGAAAGACGTGATCGTGAGGGTGACGGCGTAGCCGTCACCCCGCGAGAATCTCCCCCACCTGTTCCATCTCCTCCACCGTGTTGTAGAAGTGCGGTGACAACCGGATGGACCCTTCCCGCATCGAGCACACCACCTTGGCGGCCTTGAGGCGGTCGAACGCCCCGGCGAGGTCCCGGGGCACCACGCACACGATCGCCGACTCGTGCTCCGGCGACGTGGGGGAGCTGATCCGGAATCGTCCGGCGTCGGCGAGCCGGACGAGCGGCTCCTTGAGCGAACGGGTATGGGCCGCAATGTCGTCGATACCCAGCTCGAGGAGCATGGAGACGCTCTCCGTCATCCCCAGGCAATCTTGAAACGGCAGGGTGATCATCTCGAACCGGCGGCCGTCGCGATGGAAGGTGGGGTCGTAATCGGTGAGGCGGGTGAAGTCATCCGTTCCTTGGAACGCCATCCACCCGCACGTCACCGGCTCCAGCACTTCGAGGAGTTCTTCCCGCACGTACACGAAGCCCGCGCCCCACGGTGACAACAGCCACTTCTGCCCACCGGTGGAAAGGATGTCGATGGACGTCCGGCGCACGTCCAACGGGGATTGCCCCAACCCCTGGATCGCGTCGACGACGAGAAACACGTCGTGTTCGCGACACGCAGCCGACAGCCGATCCAACGAGGCACGGTAGCCGTTCGAGAACTGCACGAACGAGATCGCCAGCACGCGCACGAGGGGGTCCTCCAGGCGATCCAACAAGTACTCCTCGTTGGGCCATCCCTCCGGCGTGCTCGGCGCAAATTCCACAGCGACTCCCCTCTCACGCAGCCGCAGCCACGGGTAGACGTTGGCGGGAAATTCCTTATCCGGGAGGAGCACCACGTCTCCCTTCCGGATGGGCAAGGCGGTGGCGGCCAGGTTGAGACCGTAGCTCGTGTTGGTGGCGAGCCCGATCTCCGACGTGTGGGCGTTGAGAAGCCGCGCCGCGGTGGTGCGGGCGTCACGGAGGATCTGTTGCAGGTCGCTATCGGGAAGTTGGTACGGCGCCGTGCGCCGGGCGGTGAACGCGTCGAGCCGCTTCCGAGTGCGCTCCGGAATGGGACCGATGCTCGCATTGTTCAAGTACGTAGTCTCCGCGGTCCACGGGAATTCCTTCTCGCGTAGCGTCCGAAAGCGTTCGGTCGAGCTCATATGCGCCTCAAGATCAGTATCACGTCGAGCTGGCGATCGTCGAGCCTCCGGGGTCGATCCGGTCGATAGGTGAAGTCGTAGGTCGCCACGTGCTCGAGTTGGGGCACCGTCTTCAGCAGGCGCCGCACCTGCCGCGCATCATAGGTGCGGAACTTCCAGCACGTTTCGAACCCTCTCGTGGAACCGTTCTCCCGAACCGTGAGACGGGTCCGCACGCGTTCGAGGCGACTCCGCGGGTCCGGCGGCCAGAACTGGGTGTTGCACGTCACGTGGGTTCCGTCACGGCTCTCGACCCACCGCTCCCGCGTTTTCGAGTCCGTGTCGTACTGGCTCAGGTGAAAGCCCAGCACATAGATCCCGCCGGCTTTGAGGGCCCGCGCCACACACTCGAGATGTCTGCGCGCGGACTGCTCGCGGAGCAGATACTTGAATGTGCTGACCAGACAGTGCGCGAGATCGAAGCGTTCCCCATACCGGAAGTCCTCCAGCTCCATCCTGCGCAGCCGGGCGCGGAGACCCAAGCGCGCGATTCGATCGCGGGTGTAGGTCAGCATGTGCTCGTTGCGATCGAAGGCGGACACCGTGTAGCCGCGCCGCGCCAGCTCGGCAACCAGCCGGCCCGACCCGCACGCGGGCTCCAAGACGCGGGTTCCCCGCGTCAGGGCGTACCGGTGACGCATCGTATCCAGAAAACTGCACTCTAGAGCAGTGTCGGCGTCGAAGATGATGTCGTAGTACCGGGGCGTGTCGTACCAATCGATCTGCTGGTACCGGGCCGTCATGCTTGTCGCGTCGCCCACTCGACGTCGTACAGCTCCTGATACCGCCCTCCGGCAGTAACGAGATCGTCGTGGCGCCCCCATTCGACCACCGCTCCGTCGTCGAGCACGGCGATGGTGTCCGCCCCGGACACCGTCGAGAGCCGGTGTGCTACCACCAAGACGGTGCGGTTCCGCATGAGGCGTGAGATCGCCTCCTGCACAAGGCGTTCGGACGTCGAATCGAGGGCCGACGTGGCCTCGTCGAGGATGAGAATCGGTGGGTCTCGCAACAGGGCCCGGGCGACGGCGATCCGCTGGCGCTGTCCTCCCGAGAGCAGCGTGCCGCGCTCGCCGATGCGGGTGTCGTACCCGTCGGGGAGTCGCTCGATGAACTCGTGGGCGTTGGCCGCCCGAGCCGCCTGCACGATGGCGTCGTGGTCGACGTCCTCCCCGTACGCGATGTTGGCCCACACCGTGTCGTTGAAGACGATGGTCTCCTGACCCACCACTCCCAAGGACCGCCGCAGCGATTGCCTGCTGTACTCGCTGGTGGGCACCCCGTCCAGCAACACGGCGCCCCGAGTAGGATCGATGAAGCGGGGGAGCAGGTCCACCAGCGTGGACTTGCCAGCCCCCGAATGCCCCACGATGGCGACCACCTCGCCCCGGCGCACTGTGAGACTGGCCCCCTTGAGCACCCAGTCGTTTTCGCGGTATGCGAACCACACGTCGCGGAACTCGATGGTGTCGCGTAAGCCGGGGAAGACCTCGGCCGTCGGTGGATCCGTGTCGTCCAGCGGACGGTCGAGGATCTCGAACACTCTGTTGGCACCGGCCAGTGCCTGCTCGGCAAACGCAGGGAATTGCGCCACGTGTTTGACCGGAGAGAGGAGCCGCAACGCCACCGCCAGGTAGGTGATCACCAGCTCCGGCCGCAATGCCTGTCCGCCCAGGGCGAGCAATGCCCCCGCGAGCAGCAGCAGCACGAACACGCCAGCCGCCAGGGTTTCGCTCAAGGGACTGGGGATCGCTGCCAATCCACGGGCCCGGAGCATCGAGCGGACGTATCTGTCCAGGGCGGTGCCGAAACGGCGGCGCTCGTACCCTTCCGCGGCGTAGGTCTTGACCTCCTTGGCCCCCTGCAGCGTCTCGTTGACCTGCGCGGTGAGCTCGCCGCGCGCATCTGCCGCCACCGCAAACTGGGCCCGCACGCGGCGGAGGATCGGCCTGAAGAACAGGGCGATCGCCGGCGCCACCAGCACCGTGACGAGGGTCAATTGCCACGACAGCGCGAACAGGATGGCACCGTACACGACGACCATGACCCCCTGCCGGATGAGAGACTGCAACATCTGGCTGAAGAACAGCGACGCCTGGTCGATGTCGGCCACCATGCGACTCAACAGCTGACCGGATTTGGCGCGTTGGTAGAACCCGAGACTCAGCCCCTGGAGGTGCCCGAAGAGCTGGCGCCGTAGGTCCCGGATCACACTCTCTTGGACACGCACACCGAGGAGGGCGGCCGCCACGACGCCGACATTCTTCAGCGCGGTGGCGCCGAGAATCAAGAGGATGATGTTGCGGAGGGACGATGCCGCGTCTCCGCCGAGGAACCGGCCGCCCACCGCAACGTCCACCACCCGCTCCACCGCCGTCTGCGCCTCGGGCAGGGCGGTGCCCACACCGAACAGGACGCGCAAAAGCGGGATGAGGAGGGCAAAAGTGAATCCGTCGAGGACCGACGCGAAGACCGCTGCCGCCAAGCTCCCGACAAACGCCCAGCGGTACGGCCGGAGGTACACGAGCAGCCGCTTGTAGCGGCCCATCTCAGCGGCCTCGGCGCGGCGTGAGAAGCGCGATGGGAGAAATCACTTCCTCGGGGGTGACGCCGCCGTGCAGGAACGCCCCGCGGTATCGGGCCTGGTATTCCCGCAACTTCGTAGGATAGACGAAGAAGTGATCACTGCTGGCCAGCAGCATGCGAACCCCCAACCCCCGGTCCGGCAAACCCCACGCCGGAAGGTCCTTCACCAGGATCGCCGTGTCGCCCCGCTCCGCGCGAAGGTCCTCGCCGAACTTGTACCGGAGATTTGCCGTGGCGTCGCGCTTGGCGAACACCGTAGCTGGTGTGTGGCAGTGAATCGATCCGTGATCCGTCGTCAACAAGACCGAAACGCGACGCCGCTCCGCTTCGCGTAGCGCGTGGAACAACGCCGAGGTCCTGAACCACGTCCTGGTCAAATTGCGCAGTGACGACGCGTTCTGTGCCACTTCAAAGAGAATTGCGTGCTCGCCACGGCCGTGCGTAAGCTGGTCGATGAAGTTGAACACCAGGGCGGTGACTCCCCCGCCCGCCAGGTGTGCGGGCAGCCGCGTGAGCATCTCGGCCCCCTCGCCCGTGGTGGACAGCTTCTCGTAGTTGATCCGCATCTCGGTGCCGGTGAGATCCTTCAGCTGCTCACGCAGCAGCTTGTCCTCGTGTGCGTTGAGGCTCTCCTCGTCTTTGTCCACCCACCATTGGGGATACCGCTCCGCGATCTCCAAGGGGAACAATCCGCTGAAGATCGAGTTTCGCGAATACGGCGTCGCCGTGGGCAGAATACCGAAGTAATACGAGACCTCGATGTCGAAGAATTCGGTGATCAGCGGTTTGAGCAACTCCCATTGGTCGAGCCGAAGACAGTCCACCACTACGAACATTGCCTGCCCCTCGGCCTTGAGCAGCGGAACCAGAAACTCCTCGCCGACATCGACGGAGAGCGGTGGGCGGTCAGCCTTGGTGTCCGCCAACCAGCGCGGGTAATTTGCCTCGACGAATTCCGCGAAGTCCTTGTGAAGGCTCCGCTGCAACGAGCTCAGGGCATCGCGCAACCCCGACTCATCGCCGGAGGAGAGCCGGACCTCCCACTCGGCCAACTCCGCCACGAGTTCTATCCACTCCCGCCAACCCAGCTCCGCTGAACGCCGCTGTTCCAGTTCACGGAACCGCTGCACGAAATCTTGGGCCATGCGCTGGCGGCGAATCTGCGCACCTTCGAGGAGGCGGGTGATGGCGCTGAGCACTTGGCGAGGGTTCACCGGCTTCACCAAATAGTCGTCCATCTCCACGCCGATGGCCTCCCGCATCGTCCCCGCTTCCTCACTCTTGGTGATCATGACGAGCGGGACTGCTTCGTCGATGGCGCGAATCTCCGACACCAACTCCAATCCCCGTTTGCCGGGAAGCTGCTCGTCGAGGAGGATTACTCCGTAGGGTCGGCTCTGCAGCAACGCGATGGCGTCGTCCCCGTGCGCGGTGCACTCCACCTCGTACCCCTCCTCCTCGAGGAAGAGCACGTGGGCCGCGAGAGATTCGACCTCGTCGTCCACCCAGAGAACCGTCTTTGGACGTGCCATGGTGCGAAACTTACTCGGGACGCGCCTTCCCGAGCAACGCGACTCGCTACATTCTTGGCTCATGTCGATGAGCGGGGAGATCACCCGGTGAGCGACGCCTTCGCTCGACAGGAAACCGCGATGGCCGAAGCCCTCGGAGCGACCATCCGAGGCCCCCGTCGCAACGGCCTGTTCGCCGTGTGGCTGGTGTTGCGGTGCTGCGGAGACCTGCTGCCTCCCAACCCGGTGAGCGAGCGGGGCCATCGGCGGCGTCTCGATGGGTTGGAGCACCGCCTGCACGGCCTCTCCCTCCCGGCTCCTCTGCGACGGGCCCTGGCCGGAGCGCTGCAGCGGCTTCGGGAAGGCACCCCTCAGGCCGTGAGCATCGCCCTGCAACAATTGGTCGCCCCGGTGGTCGAGACCCTCGGCCCGACACCGGGTGACGCCGTTGCCCGGGCGGCAGACCTCGCGCAGGTGCGGGTGCGAGGGACCCGTGGCGCATAGTCATCCACGACGGATACCTTGAGCGTATGGCAAAACCCCGTCGAATCGAACGAATCTCCGTCGCACGGCTCATCCAGCGGATGGACGCCCACACGGAGGGAGAACCTCCCGAGGACACCGTCCCCACAGGATTTCGGTCCATCGATAGCGCGTTGGGGGGTGGCCTGCGCCGCCGCGACCTCATCGTTTTGGGCGGCGACGTCGGCTCGGGGAAGTCGGCTCTCGCCTTGGGAATGGCGCTCCGCGCCGCGTCTGCGGATTTCCCTGTGGTGTTCTTCTCGGGAGAAATGGACGAGGACCGCGTCTTCGAACGAGCCATGGCGATCGAGGGTCGGACACCGGTCGACCAGATTCGCCGGGCCGACCTGTCGGAGGAGAAGCGGGCGGCGGTGGGGTCGGTGGCCCTCAAGTTGAAGGACCTGCCCCTTCACATCCATCCGATCGTCGGCCGGCAGTTCGACGAGGCCCTGGCCTCGGCGTGGAAGCACAAGCCGAAACTGGTCGTCGTGGACTACCTCCAGTTGCTCCCGGCCCCCAGCGACAAACCCACCCAGGAAGAGGACAACGCCGCGGCGCTTCGCGCCCTCAAGGCCTTGGCGTTGGACCGCGACGTCGCATGCCTGCTCGTCGCCCAGCTCCCCTTGCACCGGGCCGGTCGACCGGATCCGCGGCCCAGCCTCGACGATTTCGGAACGCTGGGCACGGTGAAGCAACACGCCGACATCGTGCTCGGGCTATACCGGGAGGAGATGTACAACCCTGGCGGTGGCGTCGACGGGGCGGCCGAGCTCATCATTGCCAAGAACCGCAACGGACCCACGGGATTCATCGATCTCTACTTCTACCACCAGTGGATGCGATTCGAGGACATGCTGGATCCCGACCGGTAGCCAGCCGCAGCTCCAGGCCAACGTCACCACTCCGAAAATCCGGTATATTTGACCGGAGCAATCCCTAATGACAGCAGGGAACGATGGCCGGGCACAGCAAGTGGAGCCAAATCAAGCGTAAGAAAGCCGTGTTGGATGCGAAGCGCGGCGCGAAGTTCACGAAGTTGATTCGCGAGATCACCGTGGCGGCCCGCGCCGGTGGCGGTGATCCCGAGGGGAACGCCCGCCTCCGGTTGGCCATCGAGACCGCGAAGGGGCAGAACATGCCCCAGGACAACATCGAACGGGCCATCAAGAAGGGCACGGGCGAGCTCGAAGGAGTCAACTACGAGGAGGTCACCTACGAAGGGTATGGCCCCAGTGGTGTGGCCATCATAATCGAGGTGGCTACCGACAATCTCAATCGCACCGTTGCCGAAGTACGTCATGCCTTCTCGAAGCACGGCGGGAACCTCGGAGCGCCCAATTCCGTGGCGTGGATGTTCGATCGTCGAGGGCAGCTCTTTCTCGACACGGCGATGTGCGACGAAGACACCGCCTTGGAGGCCGCCTTGGAGGCGGGAGCCGAGGACATGACGACGGAAGGCGATCAGTACGTCGTGACCACCGACCCCTCATCGCTCCACAACGTACGCGACGCCCTCGTGGCCGCAGGTCTGACGCCGGACGAAGCTGAGCTGGGAATGATCGCCAAGAACACGGTGCAGGTTTCGGGAAAGGACGCCGAGAAACTCCTGAAACTCATGTCGGTGCTCGACGACAACGACGACGTTTCCAAGGTCTTCAGCAACTTCGACATCGACGCAGAAACGCTCGCGGCGGCAGGCGAGTGACCCTCCGGGTTCTCGGCATCGACCCCGGTACCGCAGTGACCGGCTACGGAATCGTGGAGCCGGTGAACGGAGCTCCCGGTCGCCTCGTCGAATGCGGCGTCATCCGCACGGACCGCAAGAGCGAACTGTGGCACCGTCTCGATGCACTTCACGACGGGGTCGTCCACCTCATCGAGAAGCATCACCCCGACACCTTGGCGCTGGAGGGCATCTTCTACGCCAAGAACGTCCGCACGACGGTGGTGTTGGGACACGCTCGTGGCGTCATCCTCCTCGCCGCCACCCAGGCGGGGATCGACATCGTGGAGTTCCCGCCGGCGACGGTCAAGAAAACCATCTCCGGGGCGGGCGGTGCGCCAAAGTCACAGGTGGCATACATGGTCCAGCACCTCTTGAAGCTCAAGGATCCGCCCACACCCAGCGACGCCGCTGACGGTGTTGCCGTGGCGCTGACGCACCTGCTCACGAGGGGCTCGTGATCGCCGCCATTCGGGGAACGCTTGCCGTGCGATCCGGCGATCTGGTCACGGTGGCGACCGCCGGCGGCGTCAGCTACGAAGTGGCAGTTCCCCTGAGCGTTCTGGAGCAGCTCCCGCCCACCGGGGGCGAAGTGCACCTCCACACGGTGCTGGTGGTCCGCGAGGACGGGTGGTCACTCTTCGGGTTCACGACCCCGGACGAGCGAGCCGTCTTTCAGCGCCTCCTCGGCGCCAGCGGGGTGGGACCCAGGCTGGCGCTCAGCCTCGTTTCGTCCCTGGGGGGCGATCGGGTGGTGCGGGCGATCCAAGAGGGCGACCTCGCGGCCCTGTGCACCGTGTCCGGGGTCGGCAAGAAGAAGGCCGAGCGCATGGTACTGGAACTCCAGGATAGGATGCGCGACCTTGAGGTCGAGGGCGGAGCGAAAGCGGTCGATTCCTCCGGAGATCAGGCGATCCGCGCCCTCGTCAAGCTGGGATACGGACAGCTGGATGCCGACACGGCCGTCCGTTCGGTGTTGGCGTCCAATGGCGCTGCCGACACGCCGGAAATCATCCGCAGCGCCTTGGAGATCCTCTCGAGAAGAATATGAAATCCGCTGAGTGGGTGTGTACCAAGTGCGGGACGACGAACCGCATGCTGCTCCATCCCGACCGCACCACGGGAACCGACCGCTGTGTCAGCTGTCATTTGAAGCATGCGATCTCCCCGGCCGACCGACCGGTGCGTTGGGAAGCGACCACCACCAAGTGAATCGTCCGGAGATCACGACCCCCGAGGTCCTGCCCGACGAAAACACCAGCGAGGCGTCTCTTCGTCCGTCGCACCTGGCGGAATTCGTGGGCCAACACCAGGTACGGGAGAGTCTCCAGATCGCCATCGACGCGGCGAAGAAGCGCGGCGAGCCCCTCGACCACACCCTGTTCTTCGGCCCGCCGGGACTCGGGAAGACCACGTTGGCGGCTTTGATCGCCCGGGAGATGGGCGTCAACGTGCGCACGACGAGCGGACCCGTCATCGAGAAAGCCGGCGATCTCGTCGGGCTACTCACGTCGCTGAAACGAGGCGACGTGTTGTTCATCGACGAGGTCCATCGACTGCGACCCGTGCTCGAAGAGTTTCTGTATCCCGCCATGGAAGACTTCCACGTGGACGTGCGCATCGCCGACGGGCCGAACGCTCAGACCGTGCCGTTGCGCCTGGAGCCGTTCACGTTGATCGGCGCCTCCACCCGCTACGGCATGCTCACTCCGCCGATGCGGGCGCGATTCGGGATCATCGAGCGCCTCGGGTATTACCCACCGGAAGACTTGCAGCGTATCGTCGTGCGCTCCGCGACGATCCTCGACGTCGGCATCGAGGAGGGGGGAGCCAGCGAGCTGGCCAAGCGCAGCCGCGGGACGCCGCGCGTAGCCAATCGCCTGCTACGGCGCGTCCGCGACTACGCCCAGGTCAAAGCCGACGGCGTGATCACACGCCAGGTTGCCGAGGAGGCCCTCAGCCGGCTCAACGTCGACGAATACGGACTCGACAACATGGATGTGAAGATCCTGGAGACGATCATCGACAAGTTCGACGGCGGGCCGGTGGGCCTCAACACCATTGCCGTGGCGGTTGGGGAGGACGCGGGAACTCTCGAGGAAGTGTACGAGCCGTTCCTCGTCCAGCAGGGTTTCTTGAACCGCACGCCCCGGGGCAGAGCGGCGACGCCCGCCGCGTACCGTCATCTGGGGCTCACGCCGCCGACCGGCGCGGTGGAGCAAGGCACGATGTTTGGCGAGTGAGGGTCCTCTCCACCGCTGCTTTCGACTATGAGTGTCCCGCGGAGCTGATCGCCCAACACCCCGCGGCGGACCGGGGGGCGAGCCGGTTGCTGCAGTTGGATCGGGCCTCGGGCGTGGTCCGGCATGGGGTCTTCGCGGACTTTCCCGGGTTGTTGCGGGCTGGCGACGTGCTGGTGGTCAACGCCAGCCGGGTCATCAACGCGAGGCTCCACGGCACCCGCCAGAACGGCGCGCCCGCCGAGGTACTCCTCGTTCATCCCGAGGCCGACGACACGTGGCTCGCGATGGTGCACCCGGGCGGCAAATTGAAGGCCGGCCGCACGGTCACGTTCGACGACGACGCAACGCTGGAAATCACCGAAGTCCTCGGCGGCGGCCTCCGCCGCGTCCGCCTCGCGGGCCTCGATTGGACGACGCTCATGGAGCGCTACGGCAGCGTGCCACTTCCTCCCTATATCCATCGACAACCGGAACGCGATGACGCCAATCGCTACCAGACGGTGTACGCTCACGTCGACGGGAGCGTGGCGGCGCCCACCGCCGGCCTCCACTTCACACCCGAGGTGCTCGATTCCCTCCGGGCGCAGGGGGTGACCGTCGCGGAAATCGTCCTGCACATCGGTCCCGGGACCTTCAAGCCCGTCGCCGTCGACGACCCCACCGACCACACCATGCACGCCGAGTGGTTTCGCATTCCCGAGGAAACCGCCGCCGCGGTCAACGAGGCGCATGACACGGGGCGTCGTGTCTGGGCGGTTGGCACCACGGCGACGCGCGTGTTGGAGACGGTCGGCAGAGACGGTCCCCTTCGTGGCGCGGAGGGATGGACCGAGCTGTTCATCTTCCCGCCGCACGACTTTCGCGTGGTGGACGGCCTGCTGACCAATTTTCACCTTCCCCGCTCGACCCTGCTGATGTTGGTGTGCGCGTTCGGCGGCGTCGAGCACGTCCTGGCCGCGTATCGCGCTGCCGTCGCCGCGCAGTATCGTTTGTACAGCTACGGGGACGCCATGGCGGTCTTTTGATGTTCGAATTTCGCGTTGACGGAGAAGACGGTGCGGCGCGGGCCGGGACGCTCGTGTTGCCTCACGGCGCGGTGCGCTCGCCGGCGTTCATGCCGGTGGGGACGCAGGGCACGGTGCGAGCCCTGTCCCCGCAGGACCTGCGCAGCATCGGTGCGCAGATGATCCTGAGTAATACCTACCACCTCCACGTGCGGCCGGGAGAGGACATCGTGGCCGAGCTGGGGGGGCTCAACAGGTTCATGGCGTGGGACGGGCCGATCCTCACCGACTCCGGGGGCTTTCAAGTGTTCTCGCTGGAGAGCTCCCGTCGGGTGGATGAGGAGGGTGTGACGTTCAGATCGCACGTCGACGGTGGGGAGCGCCACTTGACGCCAGAACGCGCCATGGAAATCCAGTGGGCGTTGGGCCCGGACGTCGCCATGGCGTTCGACCACGTGGTACCCGGAACCGTCGATCGCAGCGTGGCAGAGGACGCCCTCGCGCGCACCACCCGCTGGCTCGAGCGCTGTCGCAACCGGCACGTCGAGCTCACGGCGCAGCATCCCGACAGGCAGTCGATTTGGCCCATCGCGCAAGGCGCCACGAGCCACGACCTGCGCAAGACGGCGCTGGATCAGATCGCGGGCATCGGCGTGTGGACGGGCATCGCGATTGGCGGCCTGGCCGTCGGCGAGGACCGTGAGGTCATGTACGACGTGCTGGAAACGATGGAGCCGTCGCTCCCCCACGGCATTCCTCGTTATCTTATGGGGGTAGGGTTTCCAGAGGATCTGTTGAGCGCCGTCGCGCGGGGTATGGACCTGTTCGACTGCGTGGCCCCGACGCGCAACGGTCGCAACGGTTCGGCGTTTACGCCTGACGGGCCGCTCAACATCCGTAACGCGGCTTACAGAACTCAAGCGGCCCCGTTGGACGAGGACTGCGACTGTGAGACCTGTACGGTCTACACCAGGGCATACCTCAGACATCTGTTTGTGGCTGACGAGCTGCTGGGCTTGCGCCTCTTGTCCCTGCACAACGTGAGGTTTCTCATTCGCCTCGCCGAGAAGGCGAGACACCAGATCACCGCCGGCACGTTTGCCTCGTGGCATCGGGCCTGGATCGAGCGCTATAACCGCCGAGGAGAATCGTGACTGCTTTTTGGTCGTTGCTTGTCGTCCTACAAGAGCCTGCTCAGCCGAGCCGTGGACCGAATACCAGCTTCTTCCTGTTTCAGATGGCGCTCATCTTCGCAATCATCTACTTCCTGATGATCCGGCCCAAGGTGAAGCAAGAGCGGCAGCACCGCGAGCAGGTCTCCCAACTGCGCAAGGGCGACCAGGTCGTAACCGCCGGGGGCATCGTCGGGGAGATCGTACACCTCAAGGACGACCGGGTGACGGTCAAGAGCGGCGAATCCCGCTTCGTGGTCATGCGGGATCGCATCGCCAGCGTTCCGTCGATGGACGACAAGCAGGAGAGGCCAACCTAGTGGCACTGCGGCCCATTCACCTGTTCTCGTCGCCCGTGTTGCGGCAACACTCCGACGAAGTCGAAGATGTGGACGACGAGGTGCGGACGCTCGTGCAGGATCTGTTCGACACGATGCATGCGGCGGAGGGCATCGGACTGGCGGCCAATCAGGTCGGACTCGCCCGTCGAGTGGCCGTGGTGCATGCGGGCGAAGATTCTCCGGTCGTACTCATCAATCCCGTGATCGTCGAGCGAGAGGGGAAAGCCAAGGATGAGGAGGGGTGTCTCTCGATCCCCGACATCTTCGGGGACGTGGTACGCGCAACCCGCATCGTCGTGGAAACGACGAGTCTCGACGGCGAGCGGACACGGCACGAAGTCACCGACCTCACCGCCAGGGCGGTGCAGCACGAGATCGACCATCTGGATGGCGTGCTGTTTCTCGACCACCTGAGCCCACTCAAGCGGCGGATGCTGATCAAGAAGTGGAAGAAGCTGCGGAAGGGGCAGACCGGATACATCCAGGAGGTGTCCCCCGCGGGGGCAACAGGCTCGTGAAGATCGCCTTCTTCGGCACGCCCGACTTTGCCGTGCCGTCGCTCCGCGCGCTCGTCGGCGAAGGATTCGATGTCGTCGCCGTGGTCACACAACCGGACAAGCCGCGCGGGCGCACCCGCTCCACCATGGTGCCCCCTGCCATCAAGCAGGTTGCGCTCGAGGAGGAGCTGCCGGTGCTCCAGCCCGAACGCCCCAGCGATCCCGCGTTCTTGGACGAGCTTCGCACGATCGCTCCCGACATCGGGGTGGTGGTCGCGTACGGCCACATCCTCAAACCCGACCTGTTGGCACTGCCCCCCCTGGGGTTCGTGAACCTGCACGCCTCGCTCCTGCATCTCCATCATGCAGCTGGAAGAGGGCATGGACAGCGGTCCCGTCCTGCAGCAAGTCCCCACGCCGATTGCCGAGGACGAGACGTACGGCGAGCTGTCGGTCCGCATGGCCGAGCTCGGGGCGCTGGCCCTGGTGGAGGGCCTCGAGCTCATCGAGCTGGGCGAGGCCGAGTGGGAGCCGCAGGACCATGCCCGAGCGACCGCGGCGCCCAAGATCACTCGGGAGACCGCCCACATCGATTGGACCCGCAACGCCGTGGACATCGCCCGGCTCACCCGGGCCATGGATCCCTACCCAGGCGCCTGGACCCACCTGGACGGAATGCAGGTGAAGTTGTTCGGACCCACCTCCGCCGACGTATCGTCGGACCGGGGAGCGCCGGGCGAGATCGTCGAAACCCGCCCAGCCTTCGTGGTAGCGACGGTGGACGGCGCGCTGCAGTTCCTCGACGTCCAGCCGGCCGGCAAGCGGCGCATGGCGGCCACCGAGTGGGTGAGGGGCCGGGGCGCCAAGGCGGGCCGGCGGTTCGAGTGACGCCCGAGCTGCCGCGTCTCCACGCGGTCACCTCGAGCCAGATTCTGACGCTTCCAGACCTGGACGACCGGGCGAGAGCCATTGGCCATTCTCCGGATGTGGCCCTCCACGTCCGATCCCGGGACCTGCCGGGACGCGCCCTGACCCGGTTCGCCGCGCGCGTGGGGGAGGCGACGGAGCGAGCCGGCGCCTGGGTGTTCGTGAACGACCGTGCCGACGTTGCCCTCCTCGCGGGAGTGCGGGGCATTCACATCCCGGCGGACGGGCTCCCTACCCATCGTGTCCGGGATCTCGTGGGGCCCGACGTGTGGATCGGCAGATCCACCCACACCCCGGAGGAGGCGCGCCGCGCCACCGACGCCGGTGCGGACTACGTCTTCCTGGGACCCATCTGGGAAACGCCCTCCCACCCGGGCAGACCGGGCCTCGGCCCCGGGATCATCGAGGACGCCGAGCCGGCCCGGGTCGTCGCGATCGGCGGTGTCACCCCCGATCGCATCGCATCGTGCCGCGACGCCGGGGCGTACGGCGTAGCCGCCATCGCGGCCCTGTGGCACGCCGATGACCCCGGTTCGGCGGCGGCCACGATGCTGCTATTATTAAAGAACAGCTGATTTATGACTGCATCGATCACCATCACCGTCAACGGCGACGCCAGGCCGTTCGAGCGCGATCGCTCCCTGGACGACCTCCTCCGCACCCTGGAGCTGGATCCCCGCATGGTCGTCGTGGAGCACAACCGCAGCATCGTCCGCCGGCCGGAGCTGGGCACGATCCGACTCCAGGACGGTGACAGCGTAGAACTCGTCCATTTCGTGGGCGGTGGTTGACCCGCCCGAGGATTGACATGCCATGACCACCACGGTCAGCGCCCAAACCGATGCCCCACTGAGCATCGGAGGCCGGACATTTCGGTCTCGCCTCATGGTGGGCACCGGCAAATACGCCGACAACCCCACCATGATCGACGCCATCGAGGCATCGGGAGCGGAAATCGTCACCGTCGCGGTGCGACGGGTGGATTTGGACCGCACGCGGGAGGAGGGCATCCTCTTCCACCTGGATCCCGACCGTTTCTTTCTCCTCGCCAACACGGCCGGGTGCTTCACCGCCGACGAGGCGGTCCGCTACGCACGGCTCGGCCGTGAAGCGGGTTTCAACGAGTTCGTGAAGCTGGAAGTGATCGGTGATCGCGACACCCTCATGCCGGACAACGCGGGACTCCTCGAGGCAGCCACGATCCTGGCCAAGGAGGGCTTTCAGGTCATGGCGTACACCAACGACGACATTGTCTCCGCGCTACGACTCGAAGAGGCGGGATGTGCGGCGGTGATGCCGTTGGCGTCCCCCATCGGCAGCGGTCTCGGCCTGCTCAACCCCTACCACATCCGCGCCATCAAGCAACGGCTGTCGGTGCCGGTGATCGTGGATGCCGGCGTCGGGACCGCCTCCGACTCGTGCGTGACGATGGAGCAGGGAGTGGACGGGATTCTCATGAACACGGCCATCGCCCAGGCGGAGCACCCCGTGGCCATGGCTCGGGCCATGCGCTTGGCCGTCGAGGCCGGACGACTGGCGTATCTGGCGGGCCGGATGGAGCGCCGGGAGATCGCCGTACCCTCGAGTCCCACGACGGGTCTCCTCGACTGACCGTGGTTACCGGCACGGGACCGCGGGAGTCGGCCCTCGCCATCCTGCGGGCGGTGCGCACTGGACAACCCTTTGACCGGGCCCTCGACACCTCGATGACGGCTCTGGCAGAGGCCGACCGGCGACTCGCCCACGAGATCGCCGCCGGGGTGCTCCGGGAGCGGACCGGTCTCGACCGGCGGATCCGCGGGGCGCTGGCCAAGCCGAAGAAGCATCTGCCGGACGACGTGCGAGACGTGCTTCGCATCGGCGTGTACCAACTTTCCCACCTGGATCGGGTACCACCCTACGCGGCGGTGCAGAGCACCGTCGACCTGGCAAAGACTGCGTGCGGGAGGAAGTTCGCGCCGCTCGTGAACGCCGTGTTGCGGCGGGTCTCCGGGGCGCCCCGTGACGAGTCGCCCGGTGGCGGCGGGACGCCGAAGGACCTGGCCGACCGCTATTCCCATCCCGAGTGGCTGGTGGTCCGGTGGCTGGCACACCACGGTCCCGAGCGGACCGAACAGCTGATGCGGCACAACAATGCCCGGCCCCCTCTCGTCATCCAACCGGCCCGATGGTCCGCCGATATTCTGGCCGCGGGACTGGAGGCCGCCGGGATCGACCACGCGCGGGAGCCGTCGGGACATGGATTCTCGGTGGTGGCTGCCCGAGTCGAGGCCTTGCCAGGCTACACGGAGGGTGGGTTCATTGTGCAGGACACCACACAGCGCCGGCTGTTAGACTTCATCCCGGTGCCGGCGGGGGCCCGAATCTGGGACGTGTGCAGCGCCCCGGGGGGAAAGGCCGTAGTGCTGGCACGCTGTGGCAAGGTCCTCGCCACGGATCGGTCGCGACGCCGCATCGAGCGGCTGCGGGAAAACCTGACGCGCACCGCATCGTACGTCTGGAAGGCTGCCGCGGACGCGCGTCACGCACCGGTGTTGGCGGAAACCATGGATCTCGTGTTGGTCGATGCTCCCTGCAGTGCGACCGGAACGATGGCCCGCCATCCGGACGCCCGCTGGCGGCTGTCGCCCTCCCGCATCGACGACCTGGCGCGCCGGCAGGGGGAGATCCTCGAGGGGGCTGCACCGGCGGTCCGCCGCGGCGGGCTGCTCGCCTACCTCACGTGTTCTTTGGAGCCGGAGGAGAACCATCTACAAGTGGACCATTTCCTCGAGCAGCACCCCGACTTCCGCCGAGACGGCGAGGACCTCTTCGTCTGGCCCGGCGAGCACGCAGCGGACGGCGGCTTCGCCGCACGCATGAGGCGGGCCGCGTGAAGGTACGCCGCCACACGTCCTCGGGTCTCAAGATGCGTGGCCGGTTTGGCTGGTTCAAACCGGGCAAATGGCTGACGGCCCTCTCCCACGGAAACGATCTCCGGTTGTACCTGGGCAGCTTCACCCTGTTCATCATGGCGGGTTACTTCGTCGCGGCCCTGTTCATCTTCCCGGCGCCGTTCTTCGCCGAGACCAAGGCCGTGCCCAACCTGATCGGCATGCGTGAGGCCGACGCCCAGGCGGCCCTCCAGGCCGAAGGCCTGCTTCCCGGAGACCCGGAAACCCTGAATCACGCCCGAGCCCCCTCGGGGAGCGTCGTGTGGCAGGACCCGCCGGCCGGCGTCGTCGTCCCGGCGGGCACGTCGATTCAGCTGTCGGTGAGCCAGGGTCCGCAACAGATCCCCGTGCCGGACGTGGCCAACTACACGGAGGAACTGGCCCGGGTATTGATCGAGTCGGCGGGGCTCACCCCTCTGATGGTCCGGGTGCAGACCCCACTCCCCGCCGGAGAAGTGGAGAACACCCGCCCCCGGGCGGGCGCCCCCCTCATGCCCGACGACACCGTCCGGATCCTCGTGAGCATCGGTCCGGCCACCCTGGTCATGCCCGACCTCTCGGGCATGACTTTGGAGCAGGCCCAGGATACCTTGGATTCACTCGGGTTGGTGCGGGGCGACTTCTTCCCGGCAGATTCCCGCGCGCAGGAGCCCGGCACGATCTATCAGCAGCAACCGCCGGCAGGTACACTCACCGCCGAGGGAACCACCGTCACCGGCTGGTACGTGAGGGAGAATCAATAGATGCCCAACGCCGTCCGCATCGCCCCGAGCATCCTGAGCGCCGATCTCGGCCGACTCGCCGAGGA